>JAIEKC010000602.1:0-3769 GCA_029064505.1 Acetatifactor sp. | reverse complement strand
AGCACGCCTGTGGGAATCATTTATTTAAAACAAATGAAGTAATTTCTTCTGAATCAGAGCGAGATCGATCCCGCTTCCGTGGCGGCGATCCCGCTTGAAAATACTTACCGGGAGTATGGCAAGGTGCTGTCCGCAAGGGAAAGAAAGCAGGCGAAACGTGATCAGGAGATGGGAGCAAAGAAGGCGCAGCTGACCGTTTCCGTCATATTAAATATACTGCTGGTGCTGGCCATGGCTGCCATGTTCGTTATTTCTTTAAACAGCGATTACCCCAATATCATCAATTATAAGAGGGCTGTCACCGACCAGTATGCGACCTGGGAGCAGGAGCTGACGGAGCGTGAGAGCGCGATCCGAGAAAAGGAACGGGAATTGATGTCGGAGAGGGAAGATACGGCTGAAGGAGAGACAACGGGAGCAGGAGAGTGAGTTGTTGCGGGTTGTCATATTTTTTCACAGAATTGACATAAATATCAATTATACTGTACTTGCATATGGTTCATAGTGTCGGCGCGCTGGTAGAGTGATGATATGTGACGGAGGTATAAGTTGTAATGGACAGGTTAAAGATTCTGGTTGTAGACGACGAGAGCAGGATGCGTAAGCTGGTGCGGGATTTCCTGGTGAAGAGCAATTATGACGTGATGGAAGCGGGAGACGGAGAGGCGGCGCTGGATCAGTTCTATGCCCATAAGGATATCGCCCTTATCGTACTGGATGTGATGATGCCGAAAATGGACGGCTGGCAGGTGTGCAGAGAGATCCGTGCCAGCTCCAGGGTGCCCATTATCATGCTGACGGCAAGAGCGGACGAACAGGATGAGCTGCAGGGCTTTCAGCTCGGTGTGGACGAGTATATTTCCAAACCGTTCAGCCCTAAGATTCTCGTGGCCCGTATTGAAGCCATCCTCAGGCGTACCAATCAATTGAATGAGGAAGACGTTCTGGATTGCGGCGGTATTCAGATCAACAAGGCGGCTCACCAGGTTCTGATCGATGGCAGGCCCGTAGAATTGAGTTACAAGGAATTTGAATTGCTGACTTATTTTGTGGAGAACAGAGGGATCGCCCTCTCCAGAGAAAAAATACTGAATAATGTCTGGAATTACGATTACTTTGGAGACGCCCGGACGATAGATACACATGTAAAGAAGCTGAGAAGCAAGATGGGCGGGAAAGGTGACCTGATAAAAACGATCTGGGGCATGGGTTATAAACTGGAAGTGGACAAGTAATGACAGACCCATGCCCCATGGTATGGGCCGGACAATTCGTGGCAGAATGGGGGAAAGCATTGTTGAAGCATTCGATCAAACGTCAATTCGCGCTGATATTTGTGACAGTGATGGCGGGGACGATTCTGCTGTGTATTCTGCTCAACAGCCTTTTTCTGGGACGATATTACATTCGCAGCAAGACGGAGGTCATATGGGATGCGTATGATATCATCAGTCAGGGCGCGAACAGCGGCACATACGGCACACGGGAATTTACGGAGCAGCTTAATGATGTGTGCAGTGTTTATAATATCACGATCTGTACCATGGATTCAAACTCCATGATACAGTATGAGTCCGTCAATGGCGGAAAAGAGCTTGAAGTACAGCTGATAGGCTATATTTTTGGCTTCCACCGTGACGGAGAGGTAAAGATTCTGGAAGAGGGTGACGGTTATGTGATCCAGCGGATCAGCACCGGCGGGGACGAGTATCTGGAAATGTACGGGAGGATCAGCAGCGGTATCTCCTTTATCATGCGGACGCCTGTTGAAAGTATTAGGGAGAATGCCAGAATCGCAAATCATTTCTTTGCCTATGTAGGTATTGTGGGAGTTTTGACAGGCGGAATCATAGTGTGGTTCGTTGCCGGCAAGATCACCCGGCCGATCCTGATGTTGAGCGGGATCTCCGAACGGATGGTACTTCTGGACTTTGAGGCAAAGTATCAGGGAAAGGCGCATAATGAGATCGACCTGCTGGGGGAAAATATCAACAAACTGTCCGCATCTCTTGAGAAGTCCATTTCAGAACTGAAGACTGCCAACAATGAATTGCAGAAGGATATTGAGCGAAAAGAACAGATCGATGAAATGCGGAAGGAATTTCTCGCAAATGTGTCTCATGAATTGAAAACGCCCATCGCACTGATCCAGGGGTATGCGGAGGGACTTTCCGAAGGCATTAACGATGATCCGGAGAGCACGGCTTTTTACTGTGAAGTCATTATGGATGAAGCATCCAAAATGAATAATATGGTAAAGAAGCTTCTGACGCTGAACCAGCTGGAATTCGGCAATGATATGGTCAGCATGGAGCGGTTTGATATCACGACTCTTGTGAAAAATTATATTCAGTCAGCCGCCATACTGACCAGGCAGAATGAGATCACGGTGGAATTCGGGAACTATCCGCCAATCTATGTGTGGGCGGATGAATATAAGACGGAGGAAGTCTTTATGAATTATTTCTCCAATGCGGTGAACCACTGCAGCGGGGAAAAGAGGATCGTTGTGTCGTTGGAAGAAAGGGACAGTGGAATCAGAGTATCCGTATTCAACACGGGAGAGAGGATTCCGGAGGAGTCCATTTCCCATCTCTGGGAAAAGTTTTATAAGGTGGACAAGGCGAGGACCAGAGAATACGGAGGCAGCGGTGTGGGACTGTCCATAGTGAAAGCGATCATGGAATCCATGAACAGAAGCTACGGCGTGGAAAACAGGGAGAACGGCGTCTGCTTCTGGTTTGAGCTGGAGCAGTGACATGACCAAACAGGGGAGGAATATATGAGGGAAGAACAGGAAGAGATCTTTACCAAAGTCCTTCTGGTGGGTGTTGACACCGGCGAAGAACAGGACTTTGAACATACCATGGAGGAGCTGGCCAGTCTGGCAGAGGCGGCGTACAAGCAAGTGGCCGGGGTGATCGTTCAGAGAATGGATGCGGTCAACAAAGCACTCTATATCGGTACCGGCAAGGCATCGGAAGTGAGGGAATACGCGGCGCAGTGCGGAGCGGAGGAGATTGTGTTCGACAATGCACTGTCTCCTTCACAGGTCAGAAACCTTGGCAGGGAGCTGGAACTGCCAATTCTGGACCGCACGAATCTGATCCTGGATATTTTTTCCATCAGGGCAAAGACAAAGGAAGCCAGGCTGCAGGTGGAGACGGCGAAGCTGCAATATATGCTGCCCAGACTGGTGGGAATGAGAGAGAATCTGAGCCGGCAGGGCGGCACAGGCGGCAGTATGAGCAATAAGGGAGCCGGAGAGACCAAGCTGGAACTGGACAGACGTAAGATCGGGCACCGGATCAGCGAATTGAAGAAAGAACTGGAACAGGTCTCCCGGACAAGAGAGACCATGCGGAAGCGCAGAGGACAGTCAAGAATCCCACAGGTGGCGCTGGTGGGCTATACGAATGCGGGGAAATCCACCATTATGAACCGGCTGGTGGAACAGTACGGTGAGAGCAGGGATAAGACGGTGTTGGAGAAGGATATGTTGTTTGCCACACTGGATACCAGCGTAAGGAGTATTCATACGGGGGACAATAAGCCGTTTTTCCTGGTGGATACGGTGGGCTTTATCCATAAACTTCCGCATGGGCTGATAGAAGCGTTTCATTCTACTTTGGAGGAAGTACGATATGCGGATCTGGTGGTGCAGGTGGTGGATTTCTCCGATGAATACCACAGGCAGCAGGCGGAGGTGACAGAAGGGACGCTGCGGGAATTGAAAGCGGCGGATATCCCCAGGATCGTGGTATACAAC
>JAIEKC010000601.1:6073-10286 GCA_029064505.1 Acetatifactor sp. | reverse complement strand
TCTCGTGGGCTCGGCGACGTGTATAAGAGACACATCCTGTATAACGGGTTGGCAGTACTGTTGGGATGGGTACTTTTTGCTCTGGGGACTCCCGCCGAGATCGGAGGTTATCTGGCGGCAATGTTCGGTTTCGGCAGAAAGCTGATAGACAGTCAGGGCCTCTATCTGCTGGGGGAATACTTTATTCTGTTTGCGATTGCCGTGACCGCGGCCACTCCGCTGCCGGGCCTCCTGGCGGGCAGACTGGAACAGGCGGAGACGGGATGGGGAATAGCATTGTACCGTCTGGGGGAAAAGGTGCTTCCTGCCCTTTTGCTGCTGCTTTCCGTTGCCGTTATCGTAGACGGTACATTTAATCCTTTTCTGTATTTTAGATTTTAAAGAATTATTTACGGACAGTTCCGAAAGGAAGCGGCGCTATGGAAGAAAAGAAAAACGCTCTCTTTACAATTGCAGTGATCGCGGCGATCATATGGATCTTTACCGTGGCAGACTTTTGCCGCGACGACAGGATTTATTCGGAGACGGAAAACCGGCTGCTTGCCGCCAGACCCACGGTATCCAGGGAAAATATTCTCTCCGGGAAATACGCGGAAGCGTATGAGACATATGTGACAGATCAATTTGTCAGCAGGGACAAGTGGATCGGGATCAAGACCCGGATGGATATCCTGCTGCAGAAAAAGGAGATCAACGGAGTTTATCTGGGAGATGACGGATATCTGATCGAGCAGCATCTGCCGGAGGATTATTCCGAGCTGTTAGTGGCAAAGCGGGCGGCGCTGCTCCAGAAACTGGTGGATGAGTGGGATGTTGTAGTCATGCTGGTGCCCACTGCGGATAACATTTTGACAGATAAAATGCCGGCCAATGCACCTTGTTATGATCAGGCGGCGCTGCTGGAAAGGATAGCGGCACAGGTGGGAGATGCCCATTATGTAGATGTCTATGGAAGTCTGAGGGCTCACATGGACGAAGAAATCTATTATCGCAGCGATCATCACTGGACCAGTCTGGGAGCGTACTACGGATATCTGGCATGGGCGGAGCATGAGGAGGTGACTCCTTATGCTTATCGCACTGATTTTATGACGGTTGTTTCCGAAGACTTTCTGGGAACGCTGCATTCCAAGACAAACCTTGACCGGGAGGGAGATACCATCCGGTATTTCCGGGGAACGGAGAAGCGCCCTGTGACGGTGACCTATGATTTTAACAGGGTGACAGATACCTTTTATGAAGAGTCTTATCTGGACACGAAGAATCAGTATGGCTTCTTTCTGGATGACAATCACGCTTTCATTCAGATCGATACCAGTTACCGGAACGGGAAGACGCTGTTTGTCATTAAGGACTCTTATGCAAACAGTCTGGTTCCGCTGCTGACACCGCATTATGAAAGGATTTACGTGGTGGATCTGAGGTATTATAATGGAAGACTGTCAGCGCTGATGAAGCAGATGGAGCCCGATGGGGGAATGGATGTACTTGTGATCTATAACTGCATTCATTTTCTGGAGGAGTTCAGCTACACCGAATAAATGTAAGGTCAGGGGTCCGCATGTTACAGAAAGGCATGGTTAAACGATATGAGAGCGGTAGTATTCGATATGGATGGAGTCCTGTTTGACACGGAACGGGTATGTATGGACAGCTGGGTGGCGGTGGCAGAGAAGGAAGGTCTGCCGGATATGGAGACGATCTTTCCGCGGTGTATCGGCGGGAATGCCAATGACAGCAGGGAAATCGTATTGGAGGCCTATGGACAGGACTTTGATTATGATACCTTTCGGAAGAAAGCCTTCGACAGGTTCTGGGAATATATTGAGAAAAACGGTCTCCCCATGATGGCGGGTGTGCGGGAGATCTTGGCATGGCTCAAAGAGGAGCAATGGATCGTGGGACTTGCTTCCTCCACCAGAAAGTCTTCCGTGCTTGACCATTTGGAGCGGGCGGGAATCCGGGATTATTTTCAGGCGATCGTGACAGGAGATATGGTGACTCATTCCAAGCCGCTGCCGGATATCTATCTGATCGCGTGCAGGCATTTGGGGATAGAACCCTGTGAGGCATATGCCATCGAGGACTCGCCCAATGGGATCCGCTCCGCCTATGCGGCGGGAATGTGCCCGCTCATGGTACCGGATATACTGCAGCCGGATGAGGAGATAAGGCATTTGAGCTACCGGATTTTCAGAGATCTTCCGGAAGTTTTAGAGTTTATGAAATGTAATGCGAGTCTGGGGTGAATACAGGGAATGAACGAACCGGCATGCTCTGCGCCGGCTCCCAAACCTGCAGGTTATAGAGAGTGCTGGGAAGGACAGAATGGCAAATTTAGGGATACCGCAAAATACCATAGAAGTATTGCAGAAATATCATTTTAATTTTCAGAAGAAATACGGACAGAATTTTCTGATCGATACCAATGTGCTGAACAGGATCATTGCTGCCGCGGAAATATCGGAGGAGGACTGTGTGCTGGAGATCGGGCCGGGCATCGGCACCATGACACAGTACCTGGCTGAGAATGCGGGGGAAGTGGTGGCGGTGGAGATCGACAGGAATCTGATCCCCATTCTGGAGGATACGCTGTCAGGTTATGATAATGTCACGGTCATAAACGAGGACATCCTGAAGCTGGATATCGGGAAGATCGTGGAGGAGAGGAATGGCGGAGAGCCGATCAAGGTGGTCGCCAATCTTCCTTACTACATAACCACACCCATTATTATGGGACTGTTTGAAAGCCATGTGCCTTTAAAGAGCATCACCGTCATGGTACAGAGAGAAGTAGCGGACAGAATGCAGGTGGGGCCGGGCACAAAGGATTACGGCGCGCTGTCTCTGGCGGTGCAGTATTATGTGAAGCCGGAGATCGTGGCCAACGTGCCGCCCAACTGTTTCATTCCCCGTCCTAATGTGGGCAGCGCGGTGATACGTCTCACGAGACATGCGGAACCGCCGGTACGGGTGAAGGATGAGGGGAAGCTGTTCTCTCTGATCCGGGCATCCTTCAATCAGAGAAGGAAGACGCTTGTCAACGGGCTGTGCAATGCGGCGGATCTGAGCTTATCCAAAGAGCAGGTAACGGAAGCGCTGGAGAAGATGAAGCTGCCGCCTGCCATACGGGGGGAGGCGCTGACGCTGGAGCAGTTTGCGGAGCTGAGCAATCTGCTCTAGAGCATCTACGATATTTTGTAAAAAGATACAAGGTATAGCTACTATATCTTGTATCTTTTTATGAAAAAATAAACTTTATTTTTTGACATATGCACATAGACTATGGTAAACTATATAGAATCGAAATAGTGGGATATTATTGCCTTGCAGGGGATAAGGACTCTGGAGTCATGACTGGAAGCCATGGCATTGGGGTTGCGGAAATTCAGTCATGATAAAAGATTCAGAATAGGGAGCGAAGTACCTTGGATAAGTACGAATATAAAGTGAGAGCAGATGAAATAAAGGATCTGATTGCTCAGGGAGAATATGTTCAGGCTGCGGAGATCGCGGATACCATCGACTGGCGCAGGGTTAAGAGTGTGATGATGCTCTGCACCATCAGTGATCTGTACAAGATCAACAGACGCTATGAGGATGCGAGAAATATGCTCCTCTTAGCTTATGAGAGAAGGCCTGGCGGAAGGACGATCTGCTATTCTCTCTGTGAACTGTCCATTAAAATGGAAGATTTTGTACCGGCAGTCAATTATTATAAAGAATTTGTGCAGGTAGCGCCCAAGGATCCGGGACGCTATATTTTGCAATATAAGCTTTATGAAGCTCAGGATGTCAGTCTGGAGGAGCGCATCGGAGTTCTGGAAGAACTTAAGAAACGGGATTACCGTGAGAAATGGGCATATGAGCTGGCTTATCTCTATCACAGGGTAGGGCTTGCCACACGCTGTGTTGAAGAGTGTGACGAGCTTATTCTATGGTTTGGAGAGGGAAAATATGTCATCAAGGCCATGGAATTGAAAATGCTGCATCAGCCGCTGTCGCCTTCTCAGCAGGAAATGTACGACCACCGTTTTGAAGGGAACGGGCAGGCTTATTATGGAGCGCAGCAGGAAGCGGTGTCCCGGAAACAGCCTTATTATGGAAACGGGAAGGAACCCGCGTCTCAGGAACAGCCTTATTATGGAAACGGGCAGGGAACGGCATCCCAGGAGCCGCCTTACTATGAGACCGGGCAGGAACCGGCATCCCA
>JAIEKC010000601.1:0-5973 GCA_029064505.1 Acetatifactor sp. | reverse complement strand
GGAGCAGTTTTACTATGAGACACAGCAGGGAACGGCGTCTCAGGAGCAGTTTTACTATGAGACACAGCAGGGAACGGCGTCTCAGGAGCAGTTTTACTATGAGACACAGCAGGGAACGGTGCCTCAGGAGCAGTTTTACTATGAGACACAGCAGGGAACGGCGTCCCAGGAGCAGCCTTATTATGCGACCGGGCAGGAACCGGCATCCCAGGAGCAATTTTATTATGAATCCCAGCAGGATTCCTTGTCTCAGGGGCAGAATGCCGGATGCGGGTATGAATTGGGCGGGAAGACCAAAATATATGAATCTGTTTCTCAGGAGCAGCTTGTAGGGAGGAGCGCATCTGCAGAGCAACGTCTTTCTGCAGAGCCTCCCAGGGAGGTCACACCCGAGCAGTCCGAAGAACTGGATATTCAGGTGAAGCCCATGGATCTGGGGCAGTATAATACGATCAATCTGCAGGCGGAAATAGCGGCAGGACTGAGGGAAGTGCTGGAGGAGGATCAGAAAACAGAAAAAGAGGACGCGATCACACGTACCATAATGGCGCCCATGATGGAGTCGGAGACGGAATCCCTGGATCTGCCCGAGATAGATGAAGTGGACGAGGATGACCTGGAACCGGAAGCGGAAGTGATGGAAGACTCGGAAGTATTTTTCGGTGAGACAGGCGAGATTGGCGATTTACAGGCCGGAGGTCAGATGCTTTCGGGGAAAGGAACTGTGAGGGAGATTGTGCCGGAGATCGGTTCCGGAAGAAAGATCGAACCGGAGGAAGTTCCTTTTCATCATGCGGTGAAGGAGACTGCTTTAAAGAAAGAGACGGTTGAAGTAACTGTTTTTGTAGAGGATGAGGCGGGAGAGGCTGTGGGAGAACCCGCCGAAGCGGAAGCTGTGAGGAAGCCCTCCGGGACAGGGACCGCAAAAGAACAGCAAAAGACGGATCTGTCGAAAGAGCAATCCGCGGCGGATACCACGGCACAGACTGTTATGGAACAGTTAAAGCGAGAATCCAGGGCGGAGGAACAGGCGTTGACGGCACAGCCGCCCAAGGCGATAGCAAATGTCCTTTCCCAGGAATCGGACGGACAGATCAGCCTGGTCATGCCGGAAAGCGAACAGATCGAGAAGCAGATTACCGGACAGATGAACCTGGAAGATATTCTCAGGGAATGGGAACGCATGAAGCAGGAGAATGCCGAGAGGCGCAGAGAAGAAGTGCGTCAGCATGTGCTTCAGCAGACCGGGGAAATGTTTACTGCGTTTGAGGCGGCTGTCAGAGACGGTCTGTTGGAACAGTTGGAGAGCGATAATACAAAAGCACAGGAGTCCACCCCGCAGACGTTTACGGAAAAAGCGAATGTGGATGACGGTGAAACGGCGGAGGACAGTTTCTACGAGGAGACGGAGGAGGAATACCCGGAGGAAAATGAGGATTGGGACAGACGGCCGCAGGATGAGCCGGAAGACATCCTGAGGGAAACGGAACAGGAAATAATCTTCGGGGATGCCGACGAAGTGGAAGAAACCGAGGATGCAGAGGATGCTTATGGATCGGCGGACCCGGTGCCTGATGTATATGAGGCGGCGGAAGAAGCATATGAACCGGAAGAATATGAAGCGTATGAGGCAGAGTCCGCTTCTGAGACTGATGGAGCGGACGAGATCGCAGAGCCTGCGCAGGAAGCCTACAATGAGGAGGAAGCTGTAGAACCGGGGAGTGGAGCAGCGGAAGAAGACGGGGCATACGAATCCGGAGCGGATGCGGCGGAAGAAACGGGAGAACCGGAGACGGAGAAGGCAGACAAAGCGGATGGGGAAGATACGTCGGAACCGGAAACTACTGTTGAGCAGAAATCCCAGACAACGAAAGCAGAGAAACCGGCAAAGCAGAAGTTATGGGCAAACAAGGCGGAGGAATCAGCAAAGAAGAAACCGGAAGTCGGCAGGGAGTCCTCGGGAGAAGGCGGGGAGCAGCCCTCCATAGAGCGTGAGAAAGGAAAAGTGCGCGGTCTGACCAAGGAGGAGAAGGAGCTGTACGGTCCCTATATCCAAAGCCGTGCATCCAGAGAACAACTGGTTCAGGCCATTGATAATATCAGCATGGCCGCATATACCGGAAATATTGTTATCACCGGTGAGGAAGGAATGGACACGGTGTCCCTTGCCAAGAACATGATCCGTGAAGTACAGATGACGGACAGTAATTTTGCGGGTAAGGTGGCAAAGATTTCCGGTCAGGCATTGAATAAAAAAGATGTGGAGACAACCATAAACCAGCTGGCAAGCGGTGCGTTGATCATCCAGAAAGCGTCAGGCATGGATGCGGATACGGCAAAGCGTCTTTACAAAGCGCTGCAGCAGGAATCCTTCGGTATCATTATCATTCTGGAGGACGTGAAGAAGGCAATGAACAAATTTCTGGAGCAGTATCCCAAGCTGGCAGCCTGCTTTACGGCAAGAATGGATGTGGAGTCACTGAGCAACGGCACACTGGTTGCTTTTGGAAGAAAGTATGCGAGAGAGCGTGAATATTCTATTGATGATATGGGTATTCTGGCGCTTCACACCAGAATTGACGAGATGCAGACCAGTGATCATGTGGTGACGGTTCTGGAAGTCAAGGAGTTGGTAGATAACGCCATACGCCATGCGAATAAGAAGACATTGAAACACTTCTTTGACATATTGTTTGCGAGAAGGTATGATGAAGAAGATATGATCGTTCTGAGTGAAAGGGATTTCGTGTAAAGGCGGGATCTCCATAAGAATCGTAGGACAACAGGCTCTCGAAGATCGGCCGTAAGGGCAGATGCAGGGGAGAATGCAAGAGATGACAGTAATGTATGGAGGGAAAGGTTATGGAACAAGAAACACAAAAGGTATTTATCTCGGAAGCTGATCAGTATCTGTTTTCACAGGGGACGCATTACGACATTTACAAGAAGCTGGGTGCGCATATTTCTGTGGAGAAGGGGAAGCAGGGTGTTTATTTCGGTGTCTGGGCGCCCAATGCGGAAGCAGTGCATGTGGTGGGCAGCTTTAACGGATGGAACGAGACGTCCCATGCCATGGAAAAACTGGGGCCGGTGGGCATCTGGGGTCTGTTCATCCCTAATGTTGGGGAGGGGACGATGTACAAATTCCTGATCACGGCAAAGGACGGCAGGAAGCTGTATAAGGCGGATCCTTTTGCAAATTATGCGGAACTGCGTCCGGGGACGGCTTCCATCATCACGGATCTGAGCGGATTCGAATGGCAGGATACAAAGTGGATGACGGAGCGCGATAAGAAAGACTGGAACAGGGAGCCTGTGGCAATTTACGAGTGCCATGTGGGTTCCTTCATGAAGCATCCCGACGGAACGGAGGAAGGCTTCTATAATTACCGCCAGTTTGCCGACAGGATCGTGGACTATTTAAAGAAGATGAAATTTACCCATGTGGAGCTGATGGGAATCGCCGAGCATCCTTTTGACGGTTCCTGGGGTTATCAGGTCACAGGCTATTATGCTCCCACTTCCCGTTACGGGACTCCCAGGGATTTTATGTATCTGGTGAATAAACTGCACAGGGCGGGGATCGGTGTGATCCTGGACTGGGTGCCTGCCCATTTTGCACGGGACGCCCACGGATTGGGAGAATTCGACGGACAGTGCATCTTTGAGCATCCCGATCCCCGCCGCGGCGAGCATCCTGACTGGGGGACGAAGATCTTTAATTACGGCAAGCCGGAAGTGAAGAATTTCCTGATCGCCAATGTGCTGTTCTGGCTGAGAGAGTTCCATGTGGACGGTATCCGTGTGGACGCAGTGGCTTCCATGCTGTATCTGGACTACGGCAAGCAGGACGGACAATGGCTGCCCAATGAGTACGGCGGACATGAGAATCTGGAGGCGATCGAATTCTTTAAGCATATGAATTCCGTAGTCAGAGGCACTTATCCCGGTTTCCTGACAGTGGCGGAGGAATCCACCGCATGGCCCAATGTGACCGGTGATATCGGAACCGACAGTCTGGGATTTGCCTTTAAATGGAATATGGGATGGATGCATGACTTCTGCGAGTACATGAAGCTGGATCCCCTTTACCGGAAGGGGAATCACTATGCCATGACCTTTGCCATGAGCTATAACGAGAGCGAGAAATATATCCTGCCCCTGTCCCATGACGAGGTGGTACATCTGAAATGCTCCATGGTGAATAAGATGCCCGGTTATACGGTGGATAAATACGCTAATCTGCGGGTTGGCTATACTTATTACTTCGGCCATGCAGGAAAGAAGCTTCTGTTCATGGGACAGGAATTCGCACAGGAGCGGGAGTGGAGCGAGGCAAGGGAACTTGACTGGTACCTGCTGGAGGAGAAGAATAATCAGGGTATGCAGGCCTATGTAGGCGAGCTCCTGAAATTATACAATAAATATCCCGCCTTCCATGAGCTTGACGACAGTTGGGCAGGCTTTGAGTGGATGAACGCGGACGACGCGGAGAACAGCGTGTATTCCTTTGTGAGAAAGTCCTCCACAGGGAAAAATAATCTGCTGTTTGTGCTGAATATGACTCCCATGAAGCGGGAGGGTTATACTGTGGGTGTGCCTAAGAAGAAAAAGTATAAGCTGCTCTTAAACAGTGATGACGAGAAGTTCGGCGGCTGGGGCAACGAGATTCCCGCGGAGATCATGGCGGTGAAGGAGCCCTGTCATTACCAGGAACATTCTATTTCTTTCGATCTGCCTCCTTACGGCGCCGCCGTGTTTGTATTCTAAAAGATATATGTTAAAAAGATTCCCCATCGGCCGGCGCTGATGGGGATTTTATGTACTATTCCCCATCCATGACATCGGAAAGGCTTATGGAAAACCTGTATGACTTTATGGACGCTGATCAGGAATTCCACAGGGAAGATTATTCTGAAAATATCCTGCAGGCATTTGAGCTGAATGGAGGGTTGTATAAATGTCCTTCCTCTTTCAGCGTGCATACCGGGTCTATATGAGCGGATGAATTGGGAACTGACAGAGCTATTACGGAAAGCCGGACTCTCGGAGGGATGATGGAAACTTACAGGAACAGTCCACGCGCGGAAGTGTTTACTGATAATTTTACCAGGAAATCACAGTTCAGGGTGTTGAAAATACAGGCGGCGAAAGCTGCTTAAGAATATGGCAGCAGGTCCTTTACATTGGTCCTGCCCACCAGATAGTCCAGATTCACCTGATACAGATTTGCCAGTTCTATTAATATTTCCAAAGGAATATCCCTGGTTCCGGCTTCGTAATGGGCGTAAGAACGTTGGGAAATGTGCAGATATGCCCCTACTTCTGACTGGGTCATATCAAAATCCTCTCTTAAATTTCGTAATCGCTCATATTTTTTCATCTGATCACCTACAATTAGCAGTAACAAACCGGTTCATTCTGTCCGCCAGACAGTGGATGCATCAGTGCAATAAACGTAATGAACCATTATATTCAGTATAATTGCGGTCAAAAGTTCTATTGACATTTAGAACAAATTGTTCTAAACTGACTACATTACACATTGCCGAAACCGGTTGTTTCAGCCAGTTTTGTGTTGACATTAACATACCCCGGCTTTGAAAATTATAGACATAAGGAACTGATAAGTGTGAATGCTTCCACAGAAGATATCAATGTTGGCCTGTGTGCACAGCATAATGTATATGAAGACAGAAAACCTGGAAAGAGGATATCCATAAAGATATTAACTGCGCTGATGTGTCTGATTATTACTTTCGGTTATCTGAAAATTACCTCCGCTGCAAAGGAGCCTGACCATGCGGAAGAATATCTGTTGAAGACAGGAATGTCTGCGCAGGAGATCGACGCATTGGATGAAGACGCCAGGCAGTTTATTGCGGATGATCTGCGAAATGCGGGAGAAAAGGAATGGAAGGTCAATAAGGATATCCTTGCTTTGACAAAGACCAGTTCCGAACAGTATACAGT
>JAIEKC010000600.1:0-10298 GCA_029064505.1 Acetatifactor sp. | reverse complement strand
CGCCGCCGTTATTCCCGTCTCCTGTGTTCCCGCTGCCGGTATTTCCGTCTCCTGCATTCCCACCGGGTAAATGCCCCTCTCCAATGCTTCCCAACAGATCGCCCGAGCTGACCGTTATATCAGGAACCTTATTCACCAGATCATCCTTATCTGTCTGATCCGCCAGATCCGTATTCAGGCGCTGCAGGTCATTGCCAATCCCCGTGAGCTCCTGATTATAGATATACCACAGATCGTTTGCGGCAGTGGTCAGCCCGCCGGCAGCCGCGTTTACATTGGAGAGATCATCGGACACATCCCTTGCCAGATCCGATGCCTGTGCACCATAACTGCTGATATCGTCATGGGCCGCGTCCAGCAGATCAAAAAGCCGGTCCGTCTCTCTGTCGATGTCCCCCAGCCTGTCGTTGAGATACTGAATCTCCAGAAAAGGCTCCATCTGCCCCACAATACCGCCTACATCCTTCCGTCCCATGACATGGCCGGTGTTGGTACAGCTCTGGATATATCCCTGATGCAGGCGTCCCACGATACCTCCGGTATTATAACCGATATGAGAATATCCCACAACGCCGGAATTGCTGCAATAATAGATCTTTCCCTGAGAGTATCCGGCAATGCCGCCGGTATCCGTATGAGCTTCCATATTCGCCGCGCTGTTCAGATCTCCCAGATTCTCCACGGTCAGATCTTCCAGATCATACTCCACATCCGTGCTGTAGATATTGATGCCTCCGGAATTCTTACAATTGTTCAATATGCCGTTGTTGGTGCCGCAGATGCCTCCTGCGGAATGATCACCCACCACCATAACTGCGGACTGACATGCCCTGATCTCTCCTGTGGACTCATTTACACCGGCGATACCGCCTACGTCCTGACCTCCCACCACACTGCCGTAAGCAGTACAATTGGTAATCTGTCCGTAATTCACTCCTGCAAGGACACCCACCTGACTGCGTGTACCTTCCGGAAGCACCCTTCCGGAAATCTCCAGATCACGCACCATGCCCGTCTCCTGAATGTAACGGAACAATCCCTGTGCGGAACCCGCCCGGGTGATCTCCAGATTGGAGATCCTGTGACCGCCTCCGTCAAAGATACCGCCAAAGCTGGGAATCATCAGATCCGTATGCTCTTTCAGGCTGATATTATTCTCCAGCTGTATATACTTATCTCTGGACCAGGAATCCAGCTGACAGTTTTCCGCCAGTTCCGCCAGCTCCTCTTCTGTAGAAATGGAAATCACGGTATAATCGCTTTCAACGGCAGGCCGGTCTGCCAGCTCCCCGGACAGATACTGCCCGAAATCGGTGCCGCTTTCCGCCCCTGCCTGAATGGGCGGTATGAGCAGGAATATACAGGTCATGGCAAGTGATAGTTTTATTTTGTATGATTTGCACATATGTCTCATGATCTGTCACCTCCTGCTTCTTCGTTCTCTGAGACAGCTTCATTTTTTCCCTTGTACTGTCGGGGCCGCCTGTGCGATTTTCTCTTCTCCTTACCCGATGACGGCTTTCGACTCTGCCGGCTGTCTGTCCGGTCGCCTGCTTCCGTGCTCTGTCCTGACGTTGTCTCCGCTACCGGACTCCCGGCGGGTCCTCCAGGCTCCCGGTCATCTGCCTGCCCCGGCATTGTCTCCGCTACCGGACTCCCGGCGGGTCCTCCAGGCTCCCGACTATCTGCCTGCCCTGCATTTCCCGAATCCTGCCCGGTCTTCGATAATACCACCCCGGGACTTTCCGCCGTCTCTCCGACCCTGCCATTCTTCTCAACGGGAGAGTCAGCAATCTCCTCCACCGCCTCCAGTTCCGGCACCAGAGTGTCCTGCTCCTCCGGTCCAAGGTTCTCCACCGTATCTTTGGCCCGGATCACAGCCCCCATCTCACCGTCGATCACCCCGAAGAACTCACCGTCCAGTACACCGTTCACATAGCCCTTGATATGACCGTTCATACGGATCCTTCCGCCAGACGGCAAAGGCTTGACCAGATCACGCTTTAAGGTAAACGCCGTCTTCTCTATAATGATATCTCCGATCAAAAGTGTCTGGGGCAATGCCAGCAGTACCAGGGCGATGGAAGTCAGCGTCCCCCTTCCCAGCGCCAGACCGATAGCCGCCACCACGGCATTGGAAGAAACATTGCTGATGATAAAGCCTGCCGCCACCAACATGGAACCACTGGTGACAATGGTGGGAAATGCCTGATTCAGCGTTTCCACGATGGCCTCCCGGATAGGCATATAAGTCTTTAACTCCATATACCGGCTGGTGATAACGATAGCATAGTCAATGGTAGCTCCCATCTGTATAGCGGACACCACCAGATATCCCAGGAAATATACCGGTTCACTCTGCAGATAGGGCAGGGAGAAATTCATCCAGATACTGCCTTGGATCGTCAGTACCAGCAGCACGGGAAGTCCTGCGGACTGAAAGGTGAACAGCAGTATGATCATAACAAACAGCGCCGTCAGCACCGTGATTATGGTGTTATCCATTCCAAAGGAAGTGCTCAGATCCTTATCACTGGTGGAATTACCCACCAGGTAAATGTCTTCATAATTGTAATACCGCGCCACAGTGCTGCGGATCCTCTCCAACGCCGCATAGGTTTCTTCTCCCTCCACAGGTACAGACAGCTCCAGCACAAAACGGCTGCAGTCCTCTCCCAACAGCTGATCCTTCGCAATACTGATCTGGGAATAGGCATCCGTCAGCGTCTCCTCCAGATCATCCTCCAGCGTAATATTGCCGCTCTCCTTCTGATCATAGATAAAGAGAAACATATCGATCAGCGGCACCCTGTAATCGCTGAGACCGCTCACCAGCGCGCCGTAATTACTTCCGTTCACGGCGTAAGCCGAATACAGAAGATCGGCAACCTCTATATCCATATCGACAAGCTCGGCAAACTCTCTGGGCGAAAGCTGCCGGGTCAGAATACAACCGTCCATGGCCTCAATATTTGCCAGTCCCATGCAGGAATTTACCTCCTCCATGGCCTCCAGTGCCTTCAGCGTCCGGGCTTCCTTCTCATAGTCCCCATTCGGCACGATCACTGCCAGCTGATTGATGGTTCCGAACTCCCGGTTCACCATGCTGACGGAAAAGCGGTTGGCGCTCATCTTATTGGCCTCCAGCGTATTCACATCATAGACATATTCCGCCCTGCCGGACAATACCGCCGCAATGATCACCACCACGATCAGGATCGGGGGCACGATGTACCGGGTATGTACACAGAACTTTCCCACCATGGTGATCTTCGGCACAAAGCTTCTGTGATGGGAATTGTCAATGGCCCTGGCGAAGGTCAGAAGCAGACCCGGCATCAGGAAGAATACCGATACAAGGCTGAGAACGATCGCTTTCGCCAGCACGATACCCATATCGTAGCCGATCCGAAACTGCATGAACATCATGGCGATCATGCCGGACACCGTGGTCAGGGAACTGGAGGAAATCTCCGGGATGGCCTTGCTCAAAGCTACGATAACCGCCTCCCTGGCATCCTTGTCCTCATGCTCCTCCATAAACCGGTGGCAGAGAATGATGGCATAGTCCACCGCCAGCGCCAGCTGAAGCACCACCGCAATGGAATTGGTGACAAAGCTGATGGTCCCGAACCAATAGTTGGTCCCTTTATTTAAGATCGCCGCCGTGATGAAAGTCATGAGAAATACCGGTATCTCCGCGTAAGTAGTGGAAGTAAAGAGCAGCACCGCCACAATGACGACACCGGCCAGCATCAGGATCACGATCATATCATTGTCCAGGTCGGATGCGTCTCTTTCCTCCTGACCGATATCGGAAGTGTAATACACATCATATCCTGACAGCTCCTCCAGGACTCCGTTCAGATACCCCAGCGTATCTTCTTCATCCGCCTCTCCCGCAAAGGTGACTTCAAACAGAGCCTCCATATCATGATAATTTTCCCCGTCAAATTCCAGCATGCTGACCCCTTCCATCTCTTCAATAACGGGCGCCAGCCGTTCTGCTTCCTCCAGTGTCACATTGCACACCATAATACGTGCCGTTCCATAGGTGATGAACTGTTCCTCCATCAGATCCAGCCCCTGTCTGGTCTCCGTGGTGTCCGGCAGATAAGTGGTCAGATCGTTGTTGACTTTTACTCTGTTCATAGAGAATACACTGAAAATGATCAGCATAATGAAAATCAGATAAAAGCCCTTGCGCTTATCTACGATCAATGTTGAAAGCTTCATCATAAATGAGTTGTTCTGTTTATCCTTTTCCATCTTTCCCCTCCCCATTTGCGGGTTATTGACTTTCTTTTCCAGAGTTATTATAATGAAACTCAATAAAAAGACAATACACACTTTCTTTGCAAATGTGCATTTTTAGACATTTTTTTATGCTGTGTCAATTTTTTATGAAATTTTTAGAAAAAGAACATACCAACCGCCCGGAAGGTTCATTAGTATTGACCTCACGCATAGACTGTTACTGATCCGGAACGAAGGAAACTCAATACCGTCATGAAAAACGATACACTGGAAACTTCATCTTCCCATATAATGCAGGATAATTCCATACAGAACAGGAAAACGGACCGACGGGTGCGCCGCACGCGTACACTGCTGCAGCAAAGCCTGATCCGGCTGATGGCTGAGAAGGAGATCAGGGACATTACCGTCAAAGAGCTCACCGATCTGGCCGACATCACCAGAGGAACCTTTTATCTGCACTACAGTGATATTTATGATATTCTGAGAAGCATGGAATATGAAATGTTCGTGGAATTTAACGAAATTCTCAACCGCTCTCCCTGCACCGATAAACAGAAATCCGTACCGGAGGCCATACTGACGGATATTTTCTCCCTCCTGGAGCGCCGCCGGGATATGGCAAGGGTGATGATGGGGCCTCACGGGGACCTTGCCTTTGTCAACCATTTGAAGAATCTGATGAAAGAACGCATCCATCAGGTCCTGGCCCATAAAAAGACCAGCTGCGAATACGATTACGCGGAAGCCTTCGCGGTATCAGGCTGCATAGGCGTTGTGGAGACATGGCTGTACCACCCCGCCCCGCTGCCTCCGCACAAGATAGCGAAAATATGCTGTGATATGCTTGTACAGGGCCTTGATCTGACATAGAAAAACGAACCAGCCCCAAAATATTCTGTCCGTCTGATACGGACGTTTTCACCCGGCCGCAAAGCGGGGATATGCAAATCTGACAGAACGCGGATACAAACTTTACAGACTTCCATTCAGGCCCGGCCGGCCTGAACAGGATCACGATCATATCTGATCACACCGGAAAGGAAACGGCAGCGCCATGGCAATCCTGAAATGTAAAATGTGCAACGGCACCCTGGACTATGACCCGCAGCAAAACCTTGCAGTCTGTCCTTACTGCGGAAGCAGATCCACCGTATTTGATCATGACAGGAAACTCTTCGAACAATTCCGGGATCAGTTTGCGGCGCTGCTGAATCAAAGCCCAAAGCCGGCACCGGAAGAAGGCTTCTGGGTGGATGCCAGCAGGGAAGAACTTGTCCGGGAAGACGGCGCCGTCATGGAGATCACATACCTGACCAAACGCAGAACGGATCTGTGCACCATGTATGTGGCACGGCGCAATATCATCTTCCTGTTTGACCGGGAACATGCCGACTATGCCGCCCGCTACAGGGAGATGACAGAAAAGCTGGTATATCCTTCCCCGGAAATGAAACGGGAACTGACAGATTATGTGCCAAAAACAGTGACGGAATGTGGGCTGGCGGACGGCAGGATCTTCCTTGCCATTGAGAAAAAGAAAGGCACCTATCCTCTGAAAATGCTGGGAACACTTATAGACCGTCATGTGGCATGGATCGTCAGCAGACTGGAAAATCTCTGCTGCCTGCTGGACTATAACAATATGGTGCTGAATGCGTTCACGGCGGAAAATCTCTTTGTGGATCCAGCAAACCACCAGATCTACCTTTACGGCGGCTGGTGGTTCGCTGGATACACCGGTTCGGAGGTCATGGGCGCATCGGAGAGCGTCATCCCCTATCTGAAAAAGGGCTTTCACTTCCCGGGACAACCTTCCCGGGAGCGGAAAAACCGCTGCACCATCATAACGGATCTGGAAAGCATCCGACTGGTGGCCGCCAGGCTTCTGGGCTATCCTGACAGGGAAGCGCTGAGAGGAGAGACGGACTCCTGTCTGACGCGGGAAGACATGGGCGCTGATCTTCCGGAACCCTTCCGCCGTTTTCTCCTCCAATCTCCGGAACGGGATGCCGGAGCAGACTTTGCTGAATGGGACAGGGTGCTGGCAGAATCCTACGGGGAACGCAGATTTATCCCCCTGTCCATGACAGAAGAGGAAATATACAGCAGAAGCGGAGAAAATTAAATATGGTATCCGGTAAAAAGAAACGTAAAATAGAATATAAGGGGACAATCTATTACTGGTATGTGAGGATAAAATCTCATACACATAGAATACATATCATATCCTGCGACAAAAGGGTACATTTGGAATATCCTTTTCCGGATACGGAAGTCCCGGTAACGCCGCGGGATATCAGGGAATATTTAAAAAAACATGATACAATATTGCGAAAAGAGAACAAATCAGACACATTGAAAACAGCAGTTGAACGGAGGTAATCTATGGGACACGGAAGTTATCAAAGTAAGGACTGGGACCGGCTGAGGTCCGCCCGCAAGATCAATGCACAGTCAACGGTACGGGATCTGTACCGATCCGCATCCATGAAGCCACACTTAAATCCCCGCGGCATAAAGTACAGGGAATCCTGTGATTCCCCGGATAATCCCGCTTCCACCGCCATCATCGTGGGGTTGGACGTGACAGGATCCATGGGGTATCTGTCGGAACATATTGCCAAGGGAGCGCTGAACCGCACCATGCTGGAGATTTATGACAAGAATCCGGTGACAAATCCCCACATCATGTTTCAGGCCATCGGCGATTCCAAAAGCGACGAAGCTCCCCTGCAGACCACCCAGTTCGAGGCGGACATCCGCATTGCGGAGCAGCTCCTGGACGTTTACTTTGAGGGCAGAGGCGGCGGTAACGGCGGGGAATCCTATCTGCTGTCCTGGTATTTTGCCGCAAGGCATACAAAGATTGACTGTTATGAGAAACGGCATGAAAAGGGATTTCTCTTTACCATCGGTGACGAATGCTGCCATAAGCTCCTGACCAGAGAAGAGATCCTCCGGGTGTTCGGTGATACGGACACAAACACACAATATACTGCAAAAGAACTGTTCGATGAGGCCTCCGAAAAGTATGATATCTTCCATATCGTCATGAAAGCGGGAGGATATCAATACCAGAACAGCGGCGAGGACTGGCGCAATCTGATCGGAAACAGAGCCGTAGAGCTGGACCCTGAGGATCTGGATGTGCTGCCGGAGATCTTCGTAAGTCTCATGCAGCATACCAGAGGGGTCCACCGTGATCAGATACTGGCACAATGGAACGGAAAAGCGGTAGATGTGATAAATCCCATCCTCAGATCTCTGGAAATACCTTCCGACTCTCTTCTGGTATGGTAGCGGTAAAGGCGGTCATCGGTAAAAATTTCGGAGACGAGGGAAAGGGGCAGACGGTAGACCGCCTCTGCCGGGAAAACCGTGAGAAAAGGGTGCTTGTCATCCGTCACAACGGCGGGGCACAGGCGGGACATACCGTGGAGGACAGGGATTTCCGCTTTGTCTTCCACCAGCTCGGCAGCGGCAGCCATCAGGGCTGTCCCACCTATTGGTGTCGCACCTTTCTGCCCGATCTGTTAAAGCTGGGCGAGGAAATGGCCGACATGAAACAGGCCGGTATGAGCATTCGAACCGTATATGCCCACCCTGACTGCGCCTGCGTCACCGTCTATGATGTGCTCCTCAACAGCCTGACAGAACAGCTCCGGGGCAGAGACAGACACGGCTCCTGCGGCATGGGCATATTTGAGACAGTACTGCGCACGGAAAACGCGCCTTTTGCCCTCTTTCTCCGTGATCTTGCAAATATGACGAAAGATGAGGCGGAAATCAGGATCAGGGAAAAGCTCTGCCATATCCGGGACAAATACACGCTCCCCCGTCTGGCGGAATTAAAGAAAGAGTATCCGGACGCTTTCCGGGATCCGGATATCTGTCAATGGGTGGAACGGATCACCGATGATAACCTATTGTACAATGCCGCCGGGATCATGTGTGAAAATTACAGCAGATATGTGACTCTGGCAGACTGGCCTCCTATGGCAAGTCAGTTTGATGTTCTGATATTTGAGAATGGACAGGGACTGATGCTGGACTGGGATAACGAAGAATATGCTCCCCACCTGACCGCATCCCATACCGGCCTGAAAAATGTGGCGGAGCTGCTGGCAGAGCCGGAGGGATCCGGCAGTTTCGAACCGGATGACAATTCCGACAAACCCGGGCTGTCCGCACCCGTATATACTCTCGAAGTTATCTACGTCACCCGCACCTATGTCACCAGGCACGGTGCGGGCAGGCTGGCGCACGAATGCTCCAAAGAGACGGTCTGTCCCAAGATGACAGACCGCACCAACGTGTTCAATCCCTGGCAGGAGCATCTGCGCTATGGAAAGCATCCCATCGGAGAAGATTTCTTCCGCTATATCCGCAAAGATCTGGAGCATCTGAAACAGGCACTGCCTCACCACCCCTTTTCCGTGTCGCTGTATCTGACGCATCTTGACGAGACACAGGGACGGATGCTCTTCGCGGATGGTGACAGGAAGTTTGAAGACTTCTGCCGCTATTGCAGGGATAACGCACCGGGACTTTTTCAGGATATACACCGGATGAATTCCCCGTGTACGGCTCCCGGATAAATGTTTCCGCGGGATCATCCCGCATCACTTCCGTCGGACCCGCCGTATGCTCCGCATGCGTATCCTCAGATCACCGCCATGACCGCAGGGTAATCCTTTATCATTTCACAATTTCTCCGTCCGGGTCCCAGAGGTCTTCCCACCCTCCGGCGCCTTCCCACAAAAACACCTGGCCTTTAATAAGCCTGCAATTTCTGTCCTCCAGACGGATGGCTTCCATTTCTTCCTCTGTGAGGGGATCTTCCGTCACACATTTTAAGTTGGATCTGTACTGTTCTTCTTTCACCGAAAACGGTATGGGAACCTGCCCTCTCTGCACCGCCCACTTGAGGCAGACCGTCGCCGGGTGAACCCCATGCCTCTCCGCCGCCGCAAGCACCGCGGGAAGCTCTGTGTCAGCCACATCCTCCGCCGTCCTGTCACGCTCCGGTCTGGAGGGAGATCCGATAGGACAATAGCCGATGGGCAGGATATTCTGCTCTACGGCATAGGCATACAGTTCCGGCTGTTGAAAGGACGGATGCAGTTCCATCTCCAGAGCGGCGGGACGGATCCTGCACAGAGGCAGCACAGCCTTCAGCTTCGGCACCGTCATATTACTCATGCCGATGTAGCGCACCAGTCCCTTATCCACCAGTTCCTCACACTGCCGCCAGGTAGCCATAAACTCATCCAGGTTAAAGGGCCTGGAATCCGGATTTCTGGAATCTCCGTCACAGCCCGGGGCATGGTAATTGGGAAACGGCCAATGGACAAAATAGAGATCTATGCAGGAAAGCTTCAGATCCGCCAGACTCTTCTTACAAGACTCCATTACCTTCCCTTCCCCGTGCATATCATTCCACACCTTGGATGTGATGAACAGATCTTTCCTCTCTACCTCCTTTTCCGCGAAGAGGCGTTCCAGCACCCGGCCTATCTTCTCCTCATTCTGATATACCGCCGCGCAGTCAATGAAACGGTAGCCGTATTTAATGGCTCCGTACACTGCGTCAGAGACCGCATCGGCGCCGTATTTGTCCGAGCCAAAGGTACCCAGTCCCACACAGGGAATCTGTTCCCCGCTGTAGAGTGTCCTCTTGGGAATCCTGTCCCCGGGAAGCTTATCCTGCTGCAGATTCCCCACACATATGGAATCCTGTATGCTTTGATCCTGCTCCGTTTCCTTTTCCATAAAATGTTTCTCTGCCATTTTCTCTCCTTTCCGTCAGATCTGTCCGTCTCTTCGCGGAATGTCTTCCGGCATGAACGTCAGAAGCTCTTTCCAAACTGTCTCTTCGCGCATACGCTGTATTGTCAGTCCGGGAAAGTCACCGCCACCTTGCCGCAGTTCCCCTCCGCCATCAGTCGGTAAGCCTCCGCAGCTTTTTCCATGGGAAACTCATGAGTGATCAGATCCTCCGGATGAATTCCCCAACGGACCAGACGTTCCACCAGCTC
>JAIEKC010000060.1:0-6712 GCA_029064505.1 Acetatifactor sp. | reverse complement strand
CTGGAATGCTGTCCCCTACAACCTGAAGCTTCAAAATCCATTATCAGGATTGGTATACTGTAAAAAATGCAGCCAGCTTATGACAAGGCTTGGCCCCAACAACCGGAACAAGTATGCAGCGCTAAAATGTCCAAATAGATATTGCGATAACATTTCCAGTCCACTCTTCCTGATTGAGGAAAAAATCCTGGAGTTTCTCAGGCAATGGTTGGAATCTTATACAGTATCCGGCAGTGATGCACTCTCTTCTCATCCTGTTCAGGTAGAGATTGCTTCCAAGCATGCTTCGATTAAGCAGATTGAAACAGAAATAGCAGGTATGCAAAAGCAACTGAATAATGCATATGATTTTCTCGAACAGGGCATTTACACTCCGGAAGTATTTCAGGAAAGACAAAAGTTCCTGAATAATAAAATCCATGGCTTAGAGGATTCTCTAAAGAATATCCGCAAGGAAATAACCGGTCTTGAGACTCTGCGGTCTGAGCGGGAATTATTTATGCCTAAAATACGTCATCTGTTGGATACTTATGATACAAACACTGCAGAAATGAACAACCAGATATTAAAGGAGATTATTGATAGGATTACATACATCAAAGACTCTCCAAATTGCAGAGGCCAGCTCAATAATGCTAATTTTGTTCTGGAGATATATCCCAAGCTTCCCTCATAAAGCCCGTAAATTCGGGCTTTATGATTGCCTATGACATTAATGTTTATATGTATATCCCCACTCGTAAGTCATCAGCAGCACATGATCCGCCGCTTCCCCCAGGGCCCGGTAGTCCTTTCCCTCATACAGGAGTCCCGCCTGATCCGAAGATGTCTTGGGTGCCAGCGCCACAGAGGTATGATACCCCGCATTCCGCATGGTCTCCGCCACCTGCCGCACAAATGCGGTAAATGCATCCCTGTCCTCCGCAAGAATATATTCAAAGTCGATATCTACTCCCTGATATCCCTTTTCTCCCATGGTGACCAGAAGATTCTGTATCAGGCTTTCCCGATAAACTTCATTGTTTACTACAGAATGGATCAGCTGATTATTAAAATTTCCGTCCGGGCCAAAGGGCGTCAGTGTGAGGATCGGCCGTGTTCCGAACCGGAGCGCCTCCTGTATCATCCATGTGTCGTCACCATAGGTCGGCGGTATCAGTTCTCCCTCCATGGTAAAACCATATGAAAAGACTGGAAGTTCCGACAGATAAGGAAGCGTCTGCTCCAGTACCCATGCACTGATGAATGGATAGGCATACCCGCTGACCGAAACCACTCTTCCCGCATTTCTTACATTCTTGTTTACCAAAAGAGCCTGCCCGACAGCAAGCTCATAAGGATAGACTAACTGATTGTCATAAATGATCTGTTCCGCACCGGCTCCCGTGCTGTTGGCTATTCTGTCCACCGTGTCGCCCGGTTTTACCACATAAATCTCCATAAAATCTCCTTTCTCAAAACCTGGGACTCATCAAAAGACTTTTACTTCAATTTATGACGTATTGTATAACCGTATTCCTGAGAGTTCTCAGACACCGACCTTTTTGCAGATATCCTGCAGGCAGCATTTGTCACAGTAAGGGTGGGTTCTTGCAGTGCAGACAGCTCTCCCGTGATCCACCAGGCGATGGCAGAAATCATTGCCTTCCTCAGGCGGAATGATCTTCCAGAGCTCCTTTTCCACCTTTGCGGGTTCCTTAATGCCGTCCACCAGTCCCATACGGTTCACCAGTCGGATGCAGTGAGTATCCGTCACTATGGCCGGTTTTCCGAACACATCTCCCATGATCAGATTAGCGCTTTTCCTGCCCACTCCCGGCAGCGCCAGCAGCTTATCAAAATCATCCGGAACTTTTCCTCCGTATTCGTCCCGGAGCGTCTTCATGCAGGCGCTGATATCCCTGGCCTTGCTGTTCCCCAGACCGCAGGGACGGACTATCTTTTCAATATCCGCCACAGGCGCTTCCGCCAGGGCATTGATGTCGGGAAAGACCTTATACAGTTCCTCCACCACCACATTCACTCTGGCGTCCGTACACTGGGCCGCCAGGCGGACGCTGACCAGTAGCTTCCATGCCTGATCGTAGTCCAGAGTGCAGTCCGAGTCGGGATATTCCTTTTTCAATCTTTCAATTATCTCCAAAGCACGCTGCTTTTTTGTCATCTGTAACATCCTCTCCATGTCATTTTCTGCCTGCGGTAATCCGCTCCTTATCCGCCCTCAATGCTTCAGCCAACAGAGCATTTCCGTCTGCTCCGCCCGCTGATCTGTCTTTTCAATATTCCTTTTTGTAAGCATAGCCGCTCGAAATCTCCCTTGCACCTGCCTTTGTGGCCGATTTTCCGCCGGTTGCACGCAATTTTATGAGACGTAGATACACAAAGTGTATCCGGCAACGGGGGATCGCGGGTGATAAGCTGTCAGGCACGCGTCCAGTCTTCCACTGCCAGACCCTCCACACGCCTGTATTCCTTTGCGTGATCTGTCACAAGAATCAGTCCTCTGGACTTGGCATGTCCTGCTATCATCATATCCATCGGATCGATCGATATTCCCGCCTTCTCAAGTTCCGCCTGGATCCTTCCACATGCTTCGGCCGCCGACACATCAAATTCCAATATCGTGATCGGGTAAAGAAACAGAGACATTGCCACACGGCTCTTCCCAACCGCTGTACTCTGCTCCGTATATTGTATCAGTTCCGCATATGTAATTGCAGAAATGCACATTTCCTCCGAGTCATGCACAAGAAACTTCTTAATGACAGCATCCGGTTCGCGCTTTATGGCATACATACAGGTATTTGTGTCCAACATGTACTTCATAGTGTCCCCCGCTCCTGTCGTATCATTTGTTCCCTTTTGTCCCCCATGAAATCTTCTGGGAAAAAATTCAGACTGTCAGGGAAATCATTTCCGAATACTATCGCCATCCTCTTCCCACACCCCTTCCCATATCCATGGTATATAGCGCGACATACCATGCCCCTGATATTAAGAGCTTTTTCTGCTCATCACAGAAGCTGTGATCATAAAATATATTTCGTCATTTCAGCTTCATACATAAACCGATCCCATAAAGATTTCTATCCATATTTATAGAATGCTTCCACGTTGCGCTTAAAAAGCTTTGCCGGGCGATGTCCCGCACCTTCTGTGGTCTTTTTCGTTTCCACCACATAATCCGCAATTTTTCTGCGGAAATTTGCCGCCAGCAGTTCTTTGCCCAGTAAAATTTCAAACGCATTTTGCAGCTGTGTCAATGTGAACATCTCCGGCAGCAGATCAAATGCCAAATGCAGATTTTTCTCCGCACTGCTCCTTAACAGGAGAAGCGCCGACAGAATGATCTCCCCATGATCAAAGGCAAGGCCGCCGCTTTCTTGGATCTCATAGCGGATCGTTTCATGATAATTCTGAAAGGTCTTATATTGATTTAATCCGGTATTCAATGTAATACCGTCAGCCTCATTTGTCAGGCAAAGCTGATACTTTGTTTGGATGAAAATTCTGTCCTCCACCAGTTCTCTTTTCTGTTCCTGTACCTTAAACTCTGTCACAAACCACTGTGCTTCCCACGCATCCGTTCCTGCCCTCAGGCTGCATTTTTCCCCGTCCATCAGCGCCATAAAGGCATTGGATACGATCCAGCCCCTGGGATCTCTGTCCTTTCTGCCATAAATCCCCACAGGCTGTAACCAGGCGTCCTGTACACCAGTTTCTTCGTATAATTCCCTCCTTGCGGTCTCTGCGATATCCTCCCCCGGTCTGGCAAAACCCCCGGGAAGCGCCCAACAGTCCTTATAAGGGTATTTTTCCCTTTTGACCAGCAGGACTTTCAAAGCCTTCTTCTGTAATTTGCGGATATTGTCACTGACTCCATCTTCCAGAATGGAAAAGATCACAATGTCTGTTGCAATGGAAGGGCGCTCATAATCGCTGATGTCATAGCGCGACAGATACTCTTTTTCTTCCCTGCTCATCTTATAGCTTTTCATACTAACCCCATACTGCAGTTTTTCTGCGTCTCAAATCAAGATGAAAATGCCTTATTTCGGCATTTTCCAGTGTGAAACTTAAAAACTTTCCACCTGTATGGTTGTGATCCGATAGCCTGCTCGCAATATATTGCGATGCAGGTGGGCCGTTGGATAAGCAACCGCACAAGTGGAAATTCCTCCGCAATCGGTCTTTGCTGTGAGTGTTTTAAAGTTCTTCTCACACAATGGTGATCTGACACATTTTCATGGTTGTCAGCGCTGCCTCATGGCTCTGGGGGGTTACTCCCGCACAGCAGGACGCATCCACACTCACTTCGATCTCCGGATAGAGCGCCTTGATGATCAATGCGTTGGATACCACGCAGATATCCGTGCACAGTCCCACAATCTCCACTTCTTCCAGTTGATAGTCCTTCCAGTTCAGATAACCGAAGCCGGGCTTATTGATATAGACAGCCTCCGGTACTTCCAGCCCCTCCGCGATCTTCCAGCCTTCCGTCCCCTCTATGCAATGCTCTACGGGAAGATGTCTGCCTTCATTTGTCTCCAGATAGTCCTTCTGGTGTGTGTCTCTTGTAAAGATGATCTCGTCCCCGGCATCTCTGTACTGCGCGATCTTTTTCTTTACATTTTCCACGATCGCCTCTGCTTCCTTTGTTCCCAGCGCGCCATCGATAAAATCATTCTGCATATCCACTACGATCAGTGTTTTCTTCATTTTGCTTTTCCTTTCTGTGAGGCGGGCAGATACTGTCTCCCTGCCATTATCGTTCTGATACTCTTTATTTCTGTTATCATATTATCTTTTTGATAATATGTCAACACGTTTTTACATCCCCGATCACCTCCGGCCCGCTGTGATCGGGGATGTTTCAGCCAAAAGAAATCAGAAAACCCTGAGCTCGCATCTGCTCAGGGCTGTCAAAAACACAGACCAAACTCCGTCCGGACTCAGCCAACATCCCGCACTTCCACATTATAGACCGACAGAACTACGGCAATGACAGCCGCAACGAATAACAGCGCATAAAAGAACACATTGTTCACCAGCGTAAATGTTCCGATATTCCCCTGTGTGATACACACAATGATGACGGCCGTCACGATGGCAGCTCTGGAAGATTTCATTTTCAGACCGATGGGCAGCGCGATATAGCTGATACTTACCATAGCCGCCGACCCCAACAGGCTATCCACCCAGAAGGAGATATCGCCAAACAGGATACCTGCGGCGGAAATGTGGGTGATCGGTTTCGTCAGCAGCAGAACACCATAGATCAACAGTTTGCTGAGCACCAAAGCTGCAAAATTGAAGATCCACACTGCCAGAATTTTAGACAACAGAATCTTCTGACGCCTGATCGGATAGGCAAACATCAGATTGATCGTTTTCTTTTCATATGCTCCCACCACAAAGGAAGCAAGCATCACCCCTGTAAAAACCATATATGACATATGCGTAAACAGTTCTGTTGCGGCACTGAGCATTGATTTGTTATACACCTCCACGGTCGAGGCAGCCTCCAGCTGCCTTGCCAGATTCCGGGCAATGGTGAGCCCCAGACCGTTTCCCTGTATCTGGCGGCTGCGGGAATCTTCCATTGTGTAAAGCCTCTCAAACACTCTGACGGCGGATTCCTTTTCGATTCCCTTTCCCTTATCCCAATATCAATACACACAAAACCTTCTTCCACTCGCAGGAAGACGCCTATGTATTTCCCGTCGTCGCCGTATCGTATGGCATTTGACAACAGATTGTTTAAAATCCTGTCCAGAGACTCCTTATTTCCCTGCGCGAATATTTTCCGTTCCGGGATCGATATATCCACTTCAAATTCCTTTGAAGCAGCAATTCGTAAAATCCAAGCACATTCTCTCTGCATACTTCACTGATATTGATTCGGGTAATTTCCATGTTCATATCCCCGGCTTCCAGCTTTGCCAGTGTAAAGAACCGGTTGATCAGTTCCATGACCGCTTTGTTATCCGTGAAAGTCATGACCATCTCATCACTGTCATTCTCTAAAATATCCGATATCGCGTCTGATATCTCTTTCAGGCTTTTCTGAATTCCCCTTGCAAAAGAAAATTGCCGGTACAGAATAATTCCTGTCGGCAAAATAATAATACAGATAAAAAAGAATATGATCATCCCACTTTCCATGCCAACTCCCTAACCAGAACAAACCGAAAACATATTTGCCATTTGAACAGGATTTCATCGTTAAGTACCTGATTTATAACCGATCCCCCATACCGTGACAACATATTGCGGATTGCGGGGATCATCCTCGATCTTATTGCGCAGTCTGCTGATATGGACATTGACGGCGCTTTCATCCCCTATGTACACATCGTTCCATATCAGGGAATATATCTGTTCCTTTGTATAGACCTTTTTCGGATTTTTCATGAGCAGTTTCAGTATTTCGAATTCCTTTGCCGTCAACTCTATCTTTTTCCCGTTCTTATGCACGGAATAATCATTCATATTGAGGGTAAGAGAGCCTTTTGTAAGGATATCTTCCTCCTTCATTCCATTGGAGGCATACTGTGTATTTCTTCTGATATTTGCCATTATCCTTGCCAATACCTCGGTGACGGAAAAAGGTTTTGTAATATAATCATCCGCACCGATTCCCAACCCCAGTGTCTTGTCGGAATCCGTATCTCTGGCGGAAATAATGATGATCGGCACCGTGCTCTTCTCC
>JAIEKC010000006.1:0-12763 GCA_029064505.1 Acetatifactor sp. | reverse complement strand
TATAATTTCCGTCAGCGGAAGCCTTCCTGTTGCTGTACTCAGAGGACAAGTTATGGGATATACTCCTGTTGGACATTGAACTGGGCGGTCAGAGCGGAATGGAACTTGCCAGGGTTATCCGCCGGGAAAACACTGCTGTACAGCTTATATTTATCACCGGTTTTCCGGATTATATCGCAGAGGGGTATGATGTCTCCGCACTTCACTATCTCATGAAACCCGTATCGGAAGAAAAGCTGCACACAGTTCTCGACAGGGCTGCGGCAAATCTTACCAGGGCGGAAAAACGGCTGTGCATTACTTTCGACCACCATACCGACTGTGTTCCGCTGGATCAGATCTGTTACATTGAGGCCCAGAAACATTATGTCGCCATTCATGCCAACGACAAAACCTACCGCATGAAAGCTTCCCTGACCGACACGGAAATGCTGCTGGACGAGTATTTCTTCAAATGCCAGCGGTCCTTTCTCGTCAATCTGCGGTATATCAAACGCATCTCGCGGGAATACGTGATATTGAAAAACGATGAGGAAATTCCCATAAGCCGCGGTATGGCAGAAAAGATCGGCCGGGAGATCATCCGATTATTCTAAAGCTTTGCGCCTGCATTTCCGTCCCGCAGGCTGCGGAAAGGCATGGTTATTTATATGCTGTTTCAGAAATGGATCGACAAACGGATTGAAGCCTATCAGAGTGATCTGATGCGCAAATACTGTGATGAAGTAGAGGCGATGTATACCAGAATGCGCGGCTGGCGGCATGATTACCACAATCACATCCAGGCGCTCCAGGCAAGCATGGCACTGGAAAAGTATGACGAAGTAAACGCCTATCTCCGCCAGCTTAATGATGACCTTTCAAATGTGGATACAATCATTAAAACCGGACGGGTCATGGTAGATGCCATTCTCAACGGAAAAATAAACATTGCTTCTCAAAACAATATCCCGGTCAATGCCAGGGCAAGGATTCCCGAAAAGGCTCCCGTCACTGACGTTGATCTCTGTGTCATAATAGGCAATCTGCTGGACAATGCTATGGAGGAAAACAGGAAGCTTCCGTCGGATGACCGCTTTATACGAGTATATATCGGTCAGAAAAACACCTGGTTCTATCTGGCATTTACCAACGCTGCGGGGAAGAAACAGGTGAAGCAGGGAAGTCTGTTTGCTTCATCCAAAGGTTCCGATCACGGCTTTGGTCTGGCACGGGCAGAAAGTATTGTAAAGAAATACGGCGGACTTTTCTCCGCAGACAGTGAGGACGGCGGATTTACCACAGAGATCCTCATACCCCTTGAGTAATATATGTGCATTTCGTTCACCGAAAATGACTTTTGGTTCACGAAATGCACTTTTTTATCCGGAATATGTTACCCTCAGGCTGGAAAAAAGCATTCCCACAATGAAAACACAGCAGTTCAGTGCACGGAATGAGCCGCCGCACGGAGCTGCCGAAACAGAAAGGAACCATCATGCCGATCAATAATGCCGAAAAGAAAACACTCGGGCGCAAGCCCAAATACGGAATGTTATCCTGTGTCAGATACACATATCAATTGCTTTGGAATACGGAACGGGAACTGGTATTCGCAGGAATTTTCACCGTTCCGGTTTCGCTGATACTGTCTGCGGTCACATTGTACACGCCGGCCGCTGTTCTGTCCGTGTTGGAAACTTCGGAACGTTTTTCCACCATTTCAATGGTGATCATTGGTTTATTGCTTGTTAAATTACTGTTCGACCTGGCGCAGAATCTCATCTCCGCAAAAGTTGAATATGCACAGCATCGCATGCGGAACCAGATGATGTATCTGTGGAACAGCAAACGCCGTGACCGGGACTGGAATCATGAGTTCGATCCGGAAATACAGAAAATTGACGAGCGCAGCAGAAACGCCTTTCAAAGCACCAATACAGCGGGAGCACATTTCCCCATGGATTTTGCGGACATTGTATCGTCCCTCCTCAATTTTTTGTTATTCGGTTCCGTTATCTCCCTGCTGAACCCTGTCATTATCCTTCTTCTCATTATCGGCTGTATGCTGAACTATTTTGCAGACAGATGGAAACGCCGGAAAAATCTGAGCGAAAAGGACCAGCGCAATGATCTGCTCAAAAAGCTCAACTACTCTACGCGCGATATATCGATCCATTTCGAATATGCCAAAGATATGCGCCTATATAATATGGAAAAACCACTGTTGGATCGTCTGACACACATATTTAACCTGAATCTGGATGAAATGAAAAAGGTAGAACGCCGTAATGTTCTCACCGCACTTGTAAGCTTTCTTGTCATCCTGATCCGCGACGGCGCATCATACACATTTCTGATCTACAAAGCGGTAAACGGAGAAGTAGACGCCTCTTCCTTCATACTCTATTTCTCTGCCATCACGTCCATGTCCGCACTCATGGACAGGATCTTGCAGATCCTCAACCGCATATTTGACGGAGCGATACAGGTCTCTGATTTTCGTGAGTCCATGGATCTGAAAGATCATTTGAACCACGGCAAAGGAATTCCGGTGCCCAGGGAACCTTTTTCCATTGAATTTAAAAATGTCTCCTATCAATATCCCCAGGGAGAGAAAAAGGTTTTGGACAATATATCCTTCAAGATCGCCGCAGGGGAAAAGGTTGCGCTTGTAGGTCTGAACGGTGCCGGAAAAACCACTCTCACCATGCTGATGTGCGGGCTGCTCCTGCCGGACGAGGGTGAGATCCTTCTGGACGGACATTCGCTTTACGAATATAACCGGGACGAGATGTATGCATTGTTCGGATCCATACCGCAGAAATACAATCTTCTGCCGGTATCTATCGCCCAGAATATCGCTTCTGCCATGACTGTCGATGAAATAGATCATGACAGACTGCAGTACTGTATTGAGGTTGCCGGATTGTCCGAAAAGATCAAAACGCTTCCCAACGGAGCCTCTACGCTCCTCAACCGCACGGTAAATAAGGACGCTGTGGAACTGTCCGGCGGTGAAACGCAGAAATTGCTTCTGGCGCGGCTCCTCTATAAAGATCCTCCCTGCATTATTCTGGATGAGCCCACTGCGGCTTTAGACCCTATTGCAGAAGATAAGATGTACAGAAACTACAATGCCATCGCTCAAAACGCCACCTCAATCTTCATTTCACACCGCCTTGCATCAACAAGATTCTGCGATCGGATCTTTCTGCTGGACGGAACAAAATTCGCAGAATCGGGGGACCATGAAGAACTGATGGCCGCCGGCAAAAAGTACAGAGAATTGTTCGATATTCAGAGCAGCTATTACAGAAAGGCAAGGTTATCAGAGGAAAATGACAGATCAACAGAAACCGACTAAAAGAAACTTAACAGATGAATGGAAACTGATCAGACGGGCTTTCGGTATACTGAACAGACTCTTTCCGAATTTCTGGATACTGGAGATCGCCTGCACATTTTGGGCAACTATTTTTCCTTACTTTGGATTATGTATGTCCTCGCTGATGGTGAATGAGCTTGCAGGCACATGCGATCCGAATCGGCTGCTTGCCCTTGCCGCCATCACAGTCTGCGGCAGCTTTTTCATCTCACTGGTATCCAAATCACTCCAAAGCAAACAGGCGGTAAACAGCTCTTTTATGTTTCAGCGGCATGAGGCCTTTCTGTTTGCCGCACAGAGTAAGCTTCAGTATGAACACCTTGAAAACCCTGAAATGGTCTTTGCCCGTTTCAGAAATCTTGAAAATATGTCCACATTCAATGCCGGGATCAGTGCGGTCAAAGCTGCATTTTCCAGAATCATATCCAACATTCTCTGCGTCATCTTTTCTGTTTCGCTGACTGTAAGTATGTTTACCATGACTGCCCATGGCGAATATAGCGGTATATTGGGCTTTATGAACTCACCGGCTTCCGCGATCATTCTTCTTGTACTGATCGTGATCAATGTACGCTTCTCGATTATGATTTCTGCGGGCAGAACAAATGCGAATAATGAGGCTGTCATTGCAGCGGCGGAGAACAATACCCGCCACAGAAGCGCCGAACGCCGTTGGGGTTCTGACATGATAACATTTAATCTGAACAGGATCGTGCTGGAGGAATTTCGCACACATCTGCTTCGTCCGAAGTGGATCTCAAAATTGGAAAAGGCTGCTGTCCGGTATAATACTCTTTCCCTCCTCCTGAATACGGTTCTGACCATTGCAGTTTTTCTGTTCACTGCTGCAAAGGCGTTTATCGGAGTGTTTGGAATCGGCAATTTTATACTGTATCAGGGAACGATCGACCGATTTGTAACAGCAATCTCAGACCTTACTGCGGAAATTGGCAGACTGCTCCATAATAATCAGTATCTGGTTCAGTTATATGACTTCATTGACCTGCCGAACAGTATGTACAAGGGTACTCTCGCCGTAGAGCACCGGGATGATATTGACTATGAGATTGAATTTCGTGATGTCAGCTTTAAGTACCCCCGCACCGACGCCTGGGCGCTGCGCCACGTCAACATAAAATTTAAGATTGGTGAGACATTGGCGATCGTGGGGGAGAACGGTTCCGGAAAGACCACATTTATCAAGCTGCTCTGCCGTCTGTACGATCCCACAGAAGGTAAAATCCTTCTGAACGGTATCGATATTACCCGGTACCGCTATCACGAGTATGTGGAACTGTTCTCCGTGGTATTTCAGGATTTCACTCTGTTCGGCTTCCCCCTCGGCGAAAATGTTGCCGCCAATTTCAAATATGATGAGACAAAAGTCCGAGACTGTCTGGTCCGGGCAGGATTGGGCGATAAATTAATAAGCCTTGACAAGGACTCTGCCGCAGAGGAAAAGAATGCCCTGCGCCGGGCCATCGGAAGAAATTATGATTCAGATGGCATTGATTTCTCCGGCGGCGAGCTGCAGAAAATCGCCCTTGCACGGGCACTGTACAAGGATGCTCCTTTTGTGATACTTGACGAACCTACCGCCGCTCTTGATCCCATAGCGGAAGCGGCGGTCTATGAGAATATCAATGCACTGACCAAGGACAAAACCGCCGTATTCATCAGTCACAGATTGTCCTCCTGCCGGTTTTGCGACGAAATTGCCGTATTTGATCATGGCTGTCTCGTGCAGAGCGGTTCCCACGACTCTCTGGTCAGCGACGAAGCCGGCAAGTACAGCCGGCTCTGGCACGCACAGGCGAAATATTATGATAAAAATGCGTCCTGTTGAACAGCAGGCGTCGGATTGACATTTCCCGCACATCTTCCCACAAAAAATCGGGAAGCGCCTTTAAAAGTCTGCTATCCTGTATGCAGACAGAACAGACAAGGAGAAGCAACGTGGATTGGGTAATGGGAATACAACGCGCCATCGACTATGTGGAAGAGCACATCACGGAAGCGCCGGATTACGACGAAATTGCCAGACAGAGCTGTTCCACCGGCTATCACTTCCAGCGGGTGTTCGGTCTGCTCTGCGGGTACACCGGTTCACTTCCGGAAAACCGGCAGATCAAAGACCCCGCGGCATTCATCAAGGTCCCAGGGAATCAAAATCCCCGGGACTTTGACTTATTGCCCGCAAAATAAACTACATCCTATAGACTCTGACCCCATATGGCTCCAGCTCCTGTATCCCGCAACAGCTCTCCCCTGAAAGCAGTTCCCGGAGCTCTCTTTTCAAAATAACCTCCACAGAATCCTTCTCATAGTTAAGTACAAACAGATACCGTACCCCGTCCTTTTCCCTCACTGCCAGTTCACACTCCGCGGGAACATCCAGGACCTCCGCGTAAGGTTCCCCGATACCCAGCTTCCGTATAAACAGCTCTACCGTATCCATTGCAAAGGCTCCGCCGAAATAATATGCTTCCCCTTTCCCAAAACGATTGCGTATCAGCGCAGGGGTGCCTGCGTAATAGCTGTTCGAATAAGCTGCCAGGACTTCCGCATTCTCACCTGCGGGGGCAAGCAGATCGTTGAACACGGCCGCCTCCATCGTCTGCCCGTCCCACTCAGCCGTCACTTTACCGTCATCCGGTGCAACAAAAGAATATTCCGGTATATCCGTCCCTGTCAGTTCAGACGCCAAACCGGGCAGACAATTTATGACACACTTCCCGTTTTCTTCCTTATAACCGGTGCGACAGCCCATCACAAGCCTTCCGCCCTCCGCCACATACTGTTCCAAAAGCCCTATCCGCTCCTGTGTCAGAATGGAGGCATGTGGATAGAACAATACCTCATATTTCTGCAGATCCTTCAATCCTGTCTTTACATCCAGATACACATAATCAAAGGGAACATGCGCTCTCTGCAATGCCGTGAACAGGGATTTCTGACTGACTCTGTCCACTCTCTCATGCCACCTGTCCACCTGACAGTCCCATACATTGTCATAGTCCTTCAAAATACCGACTTTCGCATGATAAACTGCTCCTGCCGCCTCCCGGATCGCCTTTACTTTATGTGACACCTCTGTCACTTCTCTCAATCTGCGGTTCTCTCTGCCGGAGTAATCCAGAATGCCGTGCCAGTACATCTCTGTTCCGAAATTACAGGTTCTCCAGCGAAAATAACTGATAAAGTCCGCGCCATGGGCAATGCTCTGGAAGGTCCACAGCGTAAGCTGCCCGGGACGGGGTGTGGGCGCCTCCATTCTCGTATTCCAGCCGTTTGCCCCACTCTGCTGCTCCATAATGCCAAAGACAGGAGACACGGAACGTACCTCCGCCAGATTGCGGCTCCATTTCCGATCCTTCATGACGTCCTCTTCCCTGTAATCGTCCAGGCAATATGCAAAGTTCGGATAGGAATCATACATGAGCACATCCAGGCTCTCCCTCTGCAGCCTCTGATAATCAATATTGCTGAAAATACCGTTTGTGGTAATGAAATCCGTCTCCTTACAATATTTGCGGATAATATCCGCCTGCTGCCTCGCAAAGCGACACACACTGTCAGAAATAAACCGGTAATAGTCAAGCTGCAGATGGGGATTCACAGAACCTGTGTTGGTCTTCCTGGGCACATGGATCTGCTCCCATTCCGTGTACGTCTGATTCCAGAAAACAGTGCCCCATGCCTCATTAAGGGCATCCAAAGTCCCATATTTATCCCGCAAAAATATGCGAAAGGCCATTGTATCGCTCTCAGAATAGAATTCACTGTTCTCACAGTTGAACTCATTATCCAGCTGCCATCCCACAATGGCAGGATGCGAACCGTAATGAGACGCCGACTTCTCCACGATCCGTCTGCAAAATTCCCGGTAGACGGGAGAATTATAATTATAGTGTCTGCGGGAGCCGTGTCGGATCAGATTTCCTTCCTGATCCGCGTTCAGCACCTCAGGATACCTGTCCGTCAGCCATGCAGGCGGCGTCGCTGTGGGAGTGCAGAAGATAACCCGAATCCCCTTTTCCTGCGCCAACGCCAGAAATTCATCAAAGAATTCATAGGTAAATTCCCCTTCCGCAGGTTCGATCAGATTCCACGCAAATTCCGCAATGCGTACCGTCTTAAGCCCCGCCGCCAGCATCCGCTCCAGATCCTCCGCCCACATACCTTTATCCCAGTGTTCTGGGTAATAGCAGACTCCCAGGTCAATACTGTTTTCGCCGATCCATTTTCCCATACTCCGCCTCCTCCGCTTCTTCTCTTACTCATAATCCAACTCTGACTTCCGTATCGCAAAAACCACGTCGGTTCAAAACGCGCCATACTTCTTCCACAGTGCATCCGCATTACATCGTGTCCCATAAAAAGGACTCAGTCCCATAAATAGTACTCCATTTTATAAAGAAGCTTTACCCTCTCCCGACTTCAAAGAACTTTGATCTCTTCTCATCCCCATTTGGCACTTATCCCATGGCACTGAATTGACACGCCGGTATAATTGATTATAAGCATGAGGCATCCAAAAGGCAACAACAACCTTCTCTATCTGCTCAGATCCAGATTTCTGATCCGGTTCCGCAGCGGCAGAACATAAGAAGGTGATACCGACAGTTCATCCACTCCCATCCGCAGGAAACGCTCCGTAAGTTCCAGATCGGCGCCAAGTTCCCCGCAGATTCCCACCCATGTATCTTCGGCATGGGCATTCCTGCATACCAGTTCGATCATTCTGAGAACCGCCTCATGGTGGGGATCAAAAAATTCATCCAGCTTCGGATTCTGACGGTCGATCGCCATGGTATACTGGGAGAGATCATTGGTTCCTATGCTGAAGAAATCCACTTCTTTCGCCAGAAGATCGCTTATCATGACTGCTGCGGGAGTCTCGATCATAATGCCTTCCTCCGCCGTGTTATACGGGATTCCATCCCGGTCCAGTTCCGCCCGCACTTCCGCCGATATCTCCTTTATCCTCCTGACCTCTTCCAGAGAAGTTATCATGGGATACATAATGGCAAGCTTGCCGTACTTTGACGCTCTGTAAATGGCGCGAAGCTGCGTTTTGAAAATATCCGGCCTTGTGAGGCAGATCCGGATCGCACGCAGTCCCATGGCAGGATTTTCTTCTTTGTCCAGTTCGAAATAGTCCGCCTGCTTATCCGCGCCGATATCAAGGGTTCTGATGATAACCCGCTTTCCCGCCATTGTCTGGGCGGTCTTCTTATAAATCTGAAACTGTTCTTCCTCCGTGGGATATGTGCTGCTTTCCAGATATATAAACTCACTCCGGAACAAACCGATACCTCCCGCGTCATTCTTCAGCACATATGCCAGATCTTTCACATTTCCGATATTGGCATAGACCAGAACCTCTCTGCCGTCCTTTGTGATATTTTCCTTTCCCTTAAGTTCCTGAAGGAGCCTCTGTTTGTCCGATTCCTCCTCCCGGCATTTCCGCAGTCCGGCAAGTGTTTCCTCATCCGGCTCTATATACAACATCCCTTCCGAACCGTCCACCACTGCCATTTTTCCCTCCAGGTCATCAGAAATATCAATTCCGACTCCGATCAGAGCGGGTATGTTCATGGTACGGGCGAGGATTGCCGTATGGGAATTGATGGAACCATGTACTGTCACAAAAGAAAGCACAAGGTCTTTATCCAGCTGAACCGTTTCACTGGGCGCAAGGTCATTGGCGAGGATGATAACAGGCTCATCAGACCGCTCGGATTCGCTTTCGGCATTTCCCAGGATCCTCACCAGACGGTCCGATATATCTCTGACATCCGCCGCCCGCTCTTTCATATACGCATCATCCATGGAGGCAAACATCTCGGCGAAGTTATCCGCCGTAACGCCTACCGCGTACTCTGCATTCACCTGCTGTTCCGATATCATATTTTTGATGGAATCCAAATAATCGTCATCCTCCAGCATCATCTGATGGATCTCAAAGATAGCCGCATTTGCTTCTCCCACCTCTTTGACCGCTTTCTCATACAATGCGGCAAGCTGGCTCTGAGCCTTTCTTCCGGCTTCTTCAAAACGCCGGAGCTCTGCCGCACAGTCTTCTATCTTATTCCTTACAATGGTTTGCTCCTTTTTTGCCAAAAGGTGTATTTTTCCAATGGCAATGCCCCCATATACGCTTTTTCCACTATATTCCGTCATTCTGCGGCCTCCCTTTCATTTTCTCCCAGACACGCCATTTCAACTGCTTTTTCAATGGGCCATCCCGGAGATTGCCGCTGCTGTTTGTGCAGATACCATAAGATCCTGCCGCATTACAACAGTTCAAAAGCATCATACACCTGCCTAATCTCCGCCTTTGTGGCAAGCAGCTCCGAAAACGCACTTGCGCTGCCGGACGAAATTCCCATCTTAAAAGCATGGGCATAATCCTTCTTTTCACACCACCCGGCAATAAATCCTGCCACCATGGAATCTCCCGCGCCTACGGAATTTTTGACTTTTCCTTTGGGTGCCCCGCTCATCAGTACCTCACCCGTCTCCGTCAGGAGCACGGCACCTTCGCCGGCCATGGAGACCAGAACATTCGCCGCACCCTTTTCCTGGAGCCTTTTCGCATAGGGAACCACTTCTTCCCGGGTCTTAAGAGTCACTCCAAATATTTCTCCCAGTTCATGGTTATTAGGCTTTACAAGGAAGGGCCTGTGAGGCAGAACATTTACAAGCAGATCCTTTGTGGCATCCACCGCTATCATAACCTTGCGGTCAGAGAGCATTTTCATAATGTCACTGTACAGCGAATCCGGCAGTGAGGCCGGTATGCTGCCGGCAAGGATCAGGATATCTCCGTCCTCCAGCGCATTCAGCTTTGTCATAAGCTGCACCAGCGCTTCACTGTTGATCACAGGCCCGGCGGCATTGATCTCTGTCTCACTGACGGATTTGATCTTCACATTGATCCTGGAAATGCCTTCTTTCAGTTCGATGAAATCGCTCTTGCCTCCCATTGCCTCAAAACTCCGCTTAATCTCCGCTCCTGTAAATCCCGCAATAAATCCCAGTGCTACATTGTCCACGCCAAGGTGATTGAGAATGGTGGAAGCATTCAGTCCCTTGCCCCCAGGCAAAAGCTGCTCAAAGGCAGATCGGTTGGTCATTCCCAGTTCCAGAGTGTCAACCCCTATGGCATAATCGATCGCCGGATTAAATGTAACGGTATAAATCATTGCATCAACCTCCTGTTATTCCATTCCTGTTTACAGCTATTTGTCTGACGATCAGGCTAAAATAATCTTTGATACTTTATTATACCATGATTGCAGAACAATCGCGGTATGGATGGCCATTCGGCCTCTGACTGCCTTGAATATGGACATATTATACCATATTTCCGCAAGATCACAAAAACATATAAAGTGTCACTAACAGGAATTAACACACCATATCCTGAAAACAGCATAAATGACAGAAGCCGCATGATCACAAAGTCCTATTCACTTCATGCTTTTACAGTTGACTTTTGTCCGGTTCCGGACTATAATACACTCCATACGATTTGGAACAATATTCACAGGAGGCTGATGTTTTGGAAAATCATACGGATAAATACAATGAGTATGCTGCCCTCTTAGATCAATATGACAAAGAACTGGATGACATATATCACTATTACGCGCTGCGGTGCAATCTGTCTGATGCCGCGCTCTGGATCCTCTATGCAGTCTATGGTTCAAAGGAAGGAGTCACTCAGACCGATATCTGCAATGGCTGGTTTTTCAGCCGCCAGACTATCAACACGGCATTAAAGGGCCTGGAGCAGCAGAAGATCATCCGATTGGATCCGATCCCCGGAAATCGAAAAAGCAAATACGTCACATTTACAGACGACGGCCAACAGCTGGCGCAGCAGATCGTCGCTCCATTGAAACAGGCAGAGAATCAGGTATTTGCCTCTTTCAGCGATGAGGAAAACCAGTTGTTCGTAGAGATGGCAGGAAAACGCTGTTCTCTTCTGCGGCAATTTCTGGGAACTCACCCTTCCAGCGAAAACTCCGCAGCGCTTCCTCCGATACAAGGCGTCAATATACAGAAAGCCACGCCCGCCATGCATTCAGCCGGTCCCGCCCGGCTCTGAACCGACACAAATTTAAATATTAGGAAAGGTACATTATTTATATGAATATTCAATTATCCGAACATTTTACTTATAAAAAGCTTTTGCGCTTTACACTGCCCTCCATCGCCATGATGATCTTCACATCCATCTATGGTGTGGTGGATGGATTTTTCGTGTCAAACTTTGTGGGCAAGACACCCTTTGCCGCCGTCAATTTCATTATGCCCTTCCTCATGATCCTGGGCGCCTTCGGTTTTATGCTTGGCACCGGCGGCAGTGCTCTGATCTCGAAGACAATGGGAGAAGGTAAGGCAGAAAAGGCACACAACCTGTTCTCCATGGTGGTCTGTATCTCCATACTGCTGGGCATTGTGATCGCGATCCTGGGCGTCATCTGCATCCGTCCTGTCGCCGCGCTGCTGGGCGCGGAGGGAGAAATGCTTGACAACTGCGTTCTTTATGGGCGGATCATACTGGCCGCCATTCCGGCCTTTATGCTGCAGCAGGAGTTCCAGAGCTTCTTTATCATGGCGGAGAAGCCCCAGTCAGGTCTGTATATCACAGTAACCGCTGGTGTTGCCAACATGATACTGGACGCACTGTTCATGGCAGTATTCAAGTGGGGCGTTGCCGGTGCCGCGATCGCAACGACTATCAGCCAGATCATTGGCGGCGTGCTGCCCATACTATATTTCTGGCGTCCCAATTCCAGCCGCCTGAAATTTACCAGACCCTCCTTCGATGGAAAAGCGCTTTTCAGGATCTGTATGAACGGTTCCTCGGAGCTTATGAGTAATGTTTCCATGTCTCTGGTAGGAATGCTCTACAATATGCAGCTGATGAAATATGCAGGAGAAAACGGCGTTGCGGCATATGGTGTATTGATGTATGTCTGTATGATCTTTATAGCCGCATTCATCGGATATACCATCGGAACCGCACCTGTCATCAGTTATCATTACGGAGCCGGGAACCATGATGAGCTGAAAGGTCTACTGAAAAAGAGCCTGATCATAGTCGGCATATTTTCCATTGGTATGGTGATCCTTGGAGAAGTGCTGGCAAAGCCTCTTTCCATCCTGTTTGTAGGATATGACGCTGACCTGTTAAACCTGACGCTCCAGGGATTTGCCATCTTTTCGTTTTCATTCCTGTTTTCCGGTTTCGCCATCTACGGTTCGGGATTTTTCACCGCCCTGAACAACGGCCTGATCTCCGCCGCCATTTCTTTCCTGAGAACACTGGTATTCCAGATCGCGGCGATCCTTATCCTGCCGCTGATCTGGGGAATTGAC
>JAIEKC010000599.1:0-3653 GCA_029064505.1 Acetatifactor sp. | reverse complement strand
AAGGAGAAGTTCGGCAGGCTGCCTGCGTGGAATGTGGTGGAGATGGATTTTCCCGTGGAAGGATTCTTCCCTGATCTGATATGCAGTCCTTTTCTGCTGTTATCGGACGTTTTCATGGAAACGGTCATAATGTACCAGCCGGGAACACTGCACAAAGGGATCAAGCTGTGGGACAGGAACAATGGTGTAAATGAAACGTACTTCCTGACTGTTCTGGAAGAACAGGACTGTATGTCGGACAAGACACTGCTCAATTCCGTGGGCAACCGGATACTCCGTCTGGTGCCGGACAAGGAGAAGATTGGGGACAGGGCAGTGTTTAGGATAAAAAGGTATACATAGAGTGCCATTGTGAGACGGCTGGATTTTGTGGAAAGCATCCTGAGACGGAATGTGAGAGGAATACGGCTGACGGAAATCGGGGTGGAAGGGAGACAAACTTAAAAATCTGTTTCCGGAAATCGTATCGTGATTTCCAGTCTGTTTTCCGTATTGCGGAACTGTGTTGTGGAACCGTGAGATTTCTGTATACAGGCAGCGGAAATCTCCCCGCCCAGCCGTTCTGTCAGCAGGCGGGCAATGGAGAGCCCAAGGCCTGTGGAGCTTTCGAAGTGTGGGGAAGAGACTGTTTCCACGGTATAATAACGGTTGAAAAGTTGTTCCGCCTGAAGCGGATCCAGATGAGGAGCGGCGTTGGAGCAGGTGATGGTACCGTCCTCCGTCAGGCATATTTCCAGGTCGCCGCAGCTGTATTTTACTGCGTTTCCCAGGACATTCTGGAGAATCCGCCACAGTGCGGCAGAGTCCAGGGTGCGCATAACAGGAATCTCAGGCATGGAAATGATGGGAATGATTCCCTTTTTACGAAGGGATTCATAGAAGGATAAGATACATTCTTCCAAGGTTCTGTTCAGGGACAGAAGCCGGGGTTTCTCATCGGGAACGGACAGAGCCAGAGAGCAGCGGAAAAGCTCTTCTGTCAGCTGTTTCATATGTTCCGTACGGTTTCGGATTACCGTCAGACAGCGTCGGATTTCTTCTGAAGGTGTTTCCTTTGCCGTAAAGTTACAGATTTCTTCGGAAAACATTCCTTTTTCCAACAGTTCCAGATATCCGCTTATGGCAGTCAGCGGCGTCCGAAGGTCGTGGGAAATATTGGTGATCGCTTCTTTCAATTCCCGGTCACCATTCGTATATTTCAGCCGGCTTTTGCGCAGCTGCCCGAGATGTATATTTAATCGGGAGGCAAGGCGGCAGACAGAACGGTCACGTGAGGAAAGAGTGATCAGGCGGTTGGTGTCATGATCCAGGATTTCTTCCAGACTGTTGTCGATTTCTCTAAGTCCCTTTTGGAGCAGATATATTTTCATTATTAAGCCTGCTATTATGATACATAATATTGCAAATATAAGATATCCCATGGATTTTACCTCTTTCGTTTTCGGGTATATTGTTTCATTGCCATTCCGTCACCGGATCGCCTGTCGGATCTTCCGTCGGACGGTACTGTCTGCGGCAGGCGCGCCAACACCTTGCATCCCCCAGGCGCCTTGCCGGTGAAACTGATTCTGCAGAGTATTTCCGATATAGTGTTGTCATTACAAAGAATCTGCAAATTATAGTATTCTCAGACTGCCTACTTCAGATCTTTCCTGCAAAAGAGCAGAATTCCGCCTGTTGTAGTGGAGACTGTAATAAAGAATGAGTACAGTGGGAAGCATGCTTTGGGAACGGCATTTTCCCTGGCAAGCTGGAATCCCTGACCCGCAGGCAGAAAATCACGGATAAATTCATAGACGGCCCGCTTTGTGCCGCGCAGGTAATTGGGATTCTGGTGAGGCAGGCTGGACACAGGCTCACCATTTTCAATCCATGCATAGCCGGGATAGATTTCAGGTTCCTCCAGTTTCATACTTATCGTCATGGAGCCGAAATACATTGCAAGACAGGTAAATACACAGGCTATTACCGTGATCGGTTTGTTGGAGATCAGCATGGCGATCAGAGTAAATATGGCAGAGTAAGCAGCGGTGATAAAGAGGCCGGCGGCGATGATCGCCAGTGTATTTACCAAAGGTTTTGCCAACAGACCGAACATGGGAATTCCCATAACACAGATGAGTACCATGGAACTTAGGCAGACAAGTATTGCGGAGACAAAGCAGACCACCAGATTAGACAGATAGATGGTAACTCTGCTGTGTCCCATGACCAGTTTATTGCGGATGGTGCCGTCGCTGTATTCCGTGCCCAGAAACATGGCAGCGAACGTGGCCGTAAAGAAGCCGATGATCATAAAGCTTCCGGGGAAGAAATCATCCAGAGTATAGTCTATCCCATAATCCCTTAAACTCTGGTAGTTGGAAATCATGATAGCGGTAAAAAACAGCAGCATGATAATTATTTCCATGCGGAACACCATGCTTTTCCATAGCCGTGCAAAGCCGGCAGATAATAATTTATTCATTTTAAAACCTCCAATCGATTGCTGACTGCAACAGTTCGTATATAGATATTTTCTATCGCTTCTCAGCGATCAGGTTCATATAATAGTTTTCCAGACCTTCTTCTCTGGAAGAGACGGAGTAGACGATACATTCTCTGGGACTGAGTGCGTCCACCAGCTCCGTAATGGTGATGTCATCATAGATTTCCGCCTGTGTATCGGAAAGAATCTGATATTCCAGCCCTTTTTCTTCCATTGCCACGGCCAGAGCCCGGCTGTCAGAGACAGTGACAGAGAGTGACTTACGGCAGGAGGCTTCCAGATCCGCCGCACTGATCTCCTGAACGATCCTGCCTTTATGGATGAATCCATAGTGAGTGGCGAGTCTGGACAGTTCGTCTAAAATATGGCTGGAAATGAGGATGGTAATGCCGGATTCCGTATTCAGTTTCAGGATCAGCTCCCTTATTTCGATAATGCCCTGTGGATCCAGACCGTTGACCGGTTCATCCAGCACCAGAAAATCAGGATTGCCTGCAAGGGCAAGGGAAATACCCAGCCGCTGGCGCATGCCGAGAGAAAAGTTTTTGGCCTTCTTTGTTCCGGTGGTCTCCAGACCCACCAGCTTCAGCAAGGCGGGGATGGAGTCAAAGGAGGGAATGCCCAGAAGGCGATATTGTTCTTTCAGATTGTCCTCCGCGGACAGATCCAGATAAATGGAAGGCGTCTCCACTACGGCGCCCATGCGGCAGCGGCTTTTGCTGATGCCTGCATCCCGGCAGGAGAGTCCGAAGAGAGAATAATCTCCCGTCGTGGGTTTCTGCAGTCCGCAGATCAGACGGATCAGTGTGGTCTTTCCCGCGCCGTTTTCCCCTACGAATCCATAGATGGCGCCTCTGGGAACATGCATGTTCACATTATTCAGTGCAGTGAAATCATGATATTTCTTTTGTAATGAGTTGGTGGTAAGTACATATTCCATAGAATCCTCCATTCTGAAGCGGTTCTTTGTAATATTCCGACGGCATGTCTGAACATTACAAGTATCCGTTTCTCATGCTGTCTTATTCTGACTGACCAGAGCAACCCTGACAACTCAACGGATCATTTTGAATATCTCAGATAAAATCAGTACGGCTCTGAACAGCTTTAAATGGAGTATATCGTAAAAAGATAAAGATAGCGGTTAAGAAAAAGGTAAAGAAAG
>JAIEKC010000598.1:0-2659 GCA_029064505.1 Acetatifactor sp. | reverse complement strand
AAATATGCGGGTGCCCTGTGAGAAACGGGAACTTGTGAATGGGGAAGTATGTGGCGTGCACAACAGAAATGGTTTAAATGATCAAAGATCCGGGAAAGGAGAAAGTACATGATTTACAGAAAATTTCAGGATATTCAGTTGTCCGGTCTGGGGCTTGGGATGATGCGCCTGCCTGTGATCGACGGCAATGACGGGAGAGTGGACGAAGAAGCGGCTGCGGAACTGATCGACTGTGCCTATAAGAGCGGGATCAACTATTTTGACACGGCATGGGGATACCATGACGGCAATTCCGAGCTGACTGCGGGGAAGTATCTGTCCAGGTATCCCCGGGAGAGCTATTACCTTGCCACCAAATTTCCGGGCTATGACCTCTCCAATATGGACAAGGTGGAGGAAATATTTGAGAGACAGCTTGAAAAGTGCCGGACAGAGTATTTTGATTTCTATCTTTTCCATAATGTCTATGAGGGGAACATCGATGCATACCTTGACCCGAAATATGGGATTTTTGAGTATCTGCTGAAACAGAAAGAGAATGGACGCATCAGGCATCTGGGCTTTTCGGCTCACGGCAGTGTGGAGGTGATCCAACGCTTTCTGGATGCTTATGGCCGGCATATGGAATTCTGTCAGCTTCAGCTGAACTATATGGACTGGCATTTTCAGAATGCTCAGGAGAAGGTTGCCGCTATGCGGAAAGCCGGTATCCCTGTGTGGGTCATGGAACCGCTGCGGGGCGGAAAGCTTGCAAAAGCTTCCGGAGAGCTGGCATCGGCAATGCAGTCCATGCGCCCGGAGGAAACGGTTCCCGGATGGGCATTCCGCTTCCTGCAAAGCATTCCCGGCGTGACAATGGTGCTGTCCGGTATGTCCAGTCTGGAGCAGCTGAGAGCCAATATTGCCACCTATGAGACGGATGAGCCCTTGAGCGGGGAAGAATTTGACACTCTGGTGAAATGCGCGGACGAAGAGATCAGAAAGGGAGGACTTCCCTGTACAGCCTGCCATTATTGTACCAGCCATTGTCCCAAGGGCCTTCCCATTCCGGAGCTGATAGCTTTATACAACGAACATAAGCTGACCGGAGGCGGCTTCATCGCTCCCATGGCAGTGGGCAGCATGCCGCAGGAAAAGCGCCCGGCCAACTGCGTCGGCTGTGGGAGCTGTGAGCAGGTATGCCCGCAGCAGATCAAAATATCCGAGACGATGAAGGATTTTACATCCATGATCGGGATGTAGACACGAGGGAGCAATGCTGTCCGACCAGAGCATGTTTGATAAAATCATTCTCCCGGTTCGCACGTCCCACTTCGCGGCCTGCTGTGCCCCAATTTGGCGGGCGTAGCCACACTACGCCTCCCCAATTGGGTCTTGCGTCCCACACAGTGTGGCGTATACTCTGAAGAAAGCATTTTCAAACACGCTCCGGCACGCCATCCGGACTGAAGTTGAACTTGTGTACTACCTGTTTCGCACCATTGCATCGTTAAGATTTCCGGACGATACCACCGCATTGACATCGAAATTTTGCCTGGCACTGGTACGAGCCATGCAGCCCACAAGTCCAATTCCTGACCGGGTGGAGACTTTTGTGCTACTCGCCGATGATCTCCAATCCGTCCGGAAAATCCCGTATGGCAAGCGCGCAGGTATTTGTCAGCCGCACATTATCCTTTAGAAGATAGGCTACTTTACCTCTTTTTTCTCCTTCGGCGCAGTGAACATCCAATTTCGTGTTTATCAGGCCCAGATTGTCAGGTATGTTATTTGAGAAGATCAGGCTCCCGGCGCTCACGCCTATTACCAGTCCGTCGGTTCGGATATATTTCATCAGGGTTTCATTGAAATGGGTTGCATTGATCCTTTCAAGCAGATAATTGGTATTTCCGCCGCACAGGTATACCAGATCATACTGCTGCAGCTCTTCAAGATCCATTCCGGTATGCAGATCATATACCCGGATATTTTGGTTCCGGATACCGCATTTTAACAGGTCATTCATGCACTTCGGCAATACCTTTACGGCTTCCGCGTCCATAGCCGCGGTGGGGATAAATAATGCCTTTACCGACGACATTTCTTTTTCCGCCATATTCACAAAGTATTCTTTGATCTCTTCTGTTTCCAGTCCCGCTGACGTTAATAATACTTTCATATTTTCCTGTGAGCCTCCTGTTCTCTTTCTGTTTTTTTCATTTCCAGTTCCGTTTCAGTTTTCCCGTGCCTCTGTGAAAAAGTGGTCATCAGAGACACAGTCTGTATCTGATAATGCTCCCGGGCATGTACGTTTTGAGTCTATTCCGGCCAGTGCATCTGTTCTTCCGGGATGCCCATCTTACGGCATTCCGAACATACAGAATCTTTTTCGGCCTGATTCCCTATGCGATACTTTAGAATCCTGTTTTTAAATACAATGTATTTCTCGCCGCCTGATCTGAAATCAACAAACCAGTTTCCGCCATTGTCCGGATCCGATGCCATGACCCGGGAAATCTGTTCCGGGAAATCCTTTCTGTTGCATGTGAAAAATAATGCGGTCCAATATTTCGGTTTTCCGCCGGTATCCCATAATTCGACTTTATGGACGTGAAGAAGATCGATGACCGTATCATCCTCCAGACTTTCCTTGATCAGTATCCCTTCGTATATTGCCTGC
>JAIEKC010000597.1:0-2845 GCA_029064505.1 Acetatifactor sp. | reverse complement strand
CCTCCGAATAATATAAGAAGGCCCCGCTCCCTTCTACAGAACTAAGTGCTGCGAGATTCTGCCGCAACTGCTGTATCGAAAACCGGATAACTAATATATGGTTGGGTTTAGATTGCCGGCCGATTTTCGGGGCACCTGCTTCCACCATCAAAAAATTGCTCCCGTCATAATGAATACCACTATCCAGATAATTTAAATATTCTCCAACCGCATTTTCATCCTCCTGACGCATCTCACGCACACCCGATGAAGTAATACGATATCCCGATTTCGGCAAATACAAAACGCTCTCCTGAATCAAGCCGCTGACTCCCTCAACAGTGTTCACTCTTTCCATAACAGACAGCAGTGAATCCCTTTTCTCATACGCGCTGGTATTCATATCAGGCCCCACTAAAAAAATAAGTTTTCTGTCATTAAAGAAATCCCTTTGAAGCTGCCTGATATGACCTATTTCCTGATCCAGAGTCCGGAGATAATACTCTGCCTGTGAATACATCTTTTCGTATGTCAGCCGCTTTGACAACGCTACCGCACTTTGATACATGATAAAGGATGAGATCATTAATATTACAATGACAAATCCAAAACCTATCATCAGTTTAAATTCTATGGAGCTTCTCCATTTGCGCTTTAGCATCTTATTCTTCCTCTGTTTTCCGATCTGACACTATATCCGGATCATGTATTACAAAAAGGTTTAACATTTCCATCCAGAATTTTCTGATGGTTTTTCTTATACAAAATCTGCCAATTCCCTTATCAGCACTTGTATGTTTATTAAAGAGATATCAAACCGACTTGAATATAATAACCAACTTCTATTTCCCAAAGCGTTCAATAAAGAAATTTTTGGTAAGTCCGAAAAGTTATCGGACTAAGGAACTGTCCATTAGTAACCTGTGCATTTAACTTGTCTAAATCCGCACAGTCTGCGTCATCTGCACAAGTTATTTTCGGACAATTCCTTACCCTGTCATTTACTGCCTTGTTTTACAGTCTGTATTATGATATTAGCACGGACTGAGCAAAACACAAGTACTAACTTTTGGGTATGCTACTTGCTCAATTGTTATATACTAACTTGAAAGAAAGTAAAAATCGAGTTTCTTTCGAGCCATCAGGTGAATATGTCACAATATCTTACGAACCGATTATAAGAACAGTTGTAATGCCACTCTATTATTTTCTACTCTATAAGTCCCACTTTTCCGGTACAGTTCCATGATTTCCCTGTAATCATTATAACAGGTCACAGCCTGTATAAATTCATCCACGATACCTCCATAAAGTTTGCACTTCAATAAAACCATATCCACTTAAAATGTAAGACTCATATCATTCAGGATTCTCACAACGCAAAAAGCCGGAGATTCCCTCCCTCAAAAAAGAAGAAGTACTCCGGCCTGAAACGTTTCTCTTCTGTCTCCATCTGCAGAACAAGGGCATTGTCATTCCGGAAATGGTAATACGTCCTCTGCCATAAATCGGTACCGGGTTCTGTCCGGATCATGATCTCACTGCTGCCAATCGTATAGTCCGACGGTTCATTGACCCAGGCCGGCTTTTCAATCTTAAAATGAAAACATTCGCATTTCTCATCTCTCCAAATATTTTCACATACTGACCCATGAATCCATCCACATCTTTCACCCTGCCTTCAGATTGCTCTCCATGCTTTCAGCTTTGCTCCTCTCAACTCCCAAAGAACATCAGATAAACAGCTCATTGTCTTTCCTGCCACTGCAGGCCTTCTTGATCGCCATTGCAGCGACAGAAACCATTGCATTGTTTACTTTCCTTGCAGATTCCGGGCATTTGACAACACAGCGCATGCAGGAAATGCATTTCCCGGAATCCGTCGTTTTCAGGTTATCCCTGCTGATTGCCTGCGCCGGACAGTTTCGGGCACATAATCCGCATCTGATACAGTCCTTTGTGGCCTTTGGAGTCAGACCCGCTCCCCCGGCTTTTTTGTAAGGCCGGCTTCCCGGTATCCGGGGCACAGATGTCGTCTTCCCCTCCATCTCCACCTTCTCATAAATCCTTTTCGCATAGCCGCGCAGCTCCTGCATATCCTCTTTATCCGGCCTGCCTGCGGCATACTGATGCAGGATGGAGTGTTCCGCTACTGCGGAAATTCCTGCAACAGTACGGAAGCCGCACTGTTCCACGATATCCTGCAGTTCAATAAGGGTATCTTCATATGCACGGTTGCCATATACGCAGACAATGATGCATCCTGCCTGGCTGCCGTGTATTTTCATAAGCCTCTCCGCAGCAAGCCCCGGGACGCGCCCGCCATAAGACGGCACGGCAACCAGCGCTATGTCCTCCTGCTCCAAGGTGACCTTTGAGCAGTCTGTTTCCGGGTTTGACAGATCTATACGGACTACTTCCCCTTCCCATTCCTCCGTTATAATATCAGCGACTTTCCGGGTCCCTCCTGTAGGGCTGAACACAATCTGTACCAGTTTCATGATATTCCTCCTGTAATTTTAAATTTTACATCAGATTCAGTATATCAGCGGCAAGGTGTAGTGTCAAGATTTACATCCCAGTCCTTTTATGATAGAATACAGAAAACAAGGAGAAGAAATCACATGCATATCAGCACAAAATGTTCCATTGCCATCCATTGCCTTATTTTTATCAGCGAGTATGGGGAAAGCCGGAAAGTGACCAGTGAGCTGCTGTCATTTTCCACCGGAAACAATCCTGTCACCATCCGGAATATCGTCAGCGCATTAAAGAAAGAGGGAATCCTCTGCGTCAGGTTCGGCACCGGAGGCACCACGCTTGGCTGCCCCCTGGAAGAGATCACATTGTACCGTATCTGCAGTGC
>JAIEKC010000596.1:0-2845 GCA_029064505.1 Acetatifactor sp. | reverse complement strand
CGTTTATATATTACCTTTGTTACAATTGTATTACTGCCCCTGGCTTTGACTGCCGTGGCTTTCTTCGGTATTGGAATGTATCTCATGAATGTGCAGAAAGGTCTGCCCCTGGCCGGACTCGAATATTTGGATGTTACCCAGAACATGCAGGAGATAGCGGAGAAGACGGACAAGGCATACTTTGTTCTGCGCAGGCAGGCGGAGCAGGATCCTTCCAAGCTGGCAGATCCGGAATTCCTGGAGGATGTCAGCTCCAATGTTGCCAGGAAATCTACTTATATCATTGTCCGGAAAGGGGAAGAACTGTATTACACCGATAACGAGGAGGCTGCAAATGCAATTTTTTCCGAGCTGCCGGAGTATGGGGACAGTGAACTGTCTGAGAACGCGGGAATCTATTTTGACGAACTGAATAAATTTGTCAAGCAGGTGAATTTCCTGTTTCCGGCCGGCAGTAAGGGCAGCGCTTTTGTGGTGACGAAGGCAAATGCTTTGATCTCCAAGCATCTGCTGGTGGATATGTTCGTAGCAATCCTGATCATTCTGGTATTCACCAGTCTGATGCTGACGCGCTGGATACACAGGAGTGTCTTTGCTCCGATCCATGAACTTAATATTGCCATGCGAAATATTAAGGAAGGAAACTTTGAGTACACTTTGCAGGCGGATGCAAAGGGAGAGATTGGGGATCTGTACCGGGATTACGAGGATATGCGCCTTCGGTTAAAGGAGTCTACGGAGGAGAAGCAGGAGCATGAAAAACAGAATCGTGAGCTGATCAGCAATATCTCCCATGACCTGAAGACCCCGATCACTGCCATCAAGGGGTATGTGGAAGGGATCATGGATGGCGTGGCGGACACTCCCGAGAAGATGGATAAATACATCAGGACGGTCTATAACAAAGCGAATGATATGGACAGACTTATCAATGAGCTGACGGTTTACTCCGGAATCGATAATAACCGTATCCCCTACAATTTCCGGAGGATCAATGTGGCTGATTACTTTGGGGATTGTCTGGAAGAAGTGGGAATGGATCTGGAGCAGAGAGGGATCAAGCTGAATTATTCCAATCTGATACAGCCGGATACGATCGTTATCGCGGATCCCGAACAGATGAAGAAGGTTATCAATAATATCATCAGCAACAGTGTAAAATATATGAATAAGCCTAATGGAACCATTGATATCCGTATTTTGGATGAAGTGGATTCCATACGCATTGAAATTGAGGATAATGGTAAGGGGATTGCTCAGAAGGATTTAGGCAAGATATTTGAGAGGTTCTACCGAACCGACGCTTCCCGCAATTCCGCACAGGGCGGCAGCGGGATTGGTCTCTCCATTGTGAAGAAGATCATTGAAGATCATGGAGGATATATCTGGGCGACCAGCAGGGAAGGAGAAGGAACCTGTATGCACTGCGTGTTAAGGAAGTACATTGAACTGCCGAATGAAGATTAAGGATCCCGGTTGTTTTCACACAGGGTTATCAGTAAAACGATCTTTCATGCAGGTTCGGAATCTGAATACAGGTAAACAGTTCAGGCAGCCCCTACCGCGAACTAGACCTGCGAGCGCCAAAATGGGTTTTTGACTCATTTTGTGTGCATTATCGTGATCGGTTCAGCGATGTCTGAACTGTTGCGAATACAGATCAATTGACATGTGGATTGTAGTAAACTCGAGCTGTTGAAGCGGAATATATAGTCATGGATGTTCAGAACTGCCGACAGAACAGAGTCTGTTTCTGCGGATTGCCACTTGTGGACAGTATGACGGAAAGGTTGAGGTAAAATGAGCAAAATATTAATTATTGAGGATGAGGTTGCTATTGCGGATCTGGAGAGGGATTATCTGGAGCTTTCCGATTTTGAAGTGGATATCTGTAACAGTGGAGATGAGGGACTCGCAGCGGCGCTGGCAGGAGAGTATGATCTGGTGATCCTCGATCTTATGCTTCCGGGAATCGACGGCTTTGAAGTGTGCCGCAAGATCCGTGAGGAGAAGAATATTCCGATCCTCATGGTGTCTGCGAAGAAGGATGATATAGACAAGATCAGGGGATTGGGCCTGGGCGCGGACGATTATATGACGAAACCTTTCAGCCCCAGCGAACTGGTAGCCAGGGTAAAGGCTCATATGGCCAGATATGAGAGACTGGTGGGAACGAACCAGAAGCCCCATAATGATATTGTGGAAATCCGGGGTATCCGTATCGATAAGACGGCGCGCCGTGTCTATGTGGATGGTGTGGAGAAAACCTTTACCACCAAGGAGTTCGATCTGCTGACATTCCTTGCGGAGAACCCAAATCATGTGTACACCAAGGAAGAACTGTTCCGCGAAATCTGGGATATGGATTCCATCGGCGACATTGCCACGGTCACAGTGCATATCAAGAAGATCCGCGAAAAGATAGAGGCGGATACGGCAAAGCCCCAGTATATCGAGACTATCTGGGGAGTGGGATATCGGTTTAAAGTATAGAAACAGACCGAATAAAAGCCTTCCTGGAGTGGAAAGTATCAGAGCCTGTATGACTGGAAATGTACGCAGAGCAATTTTCTTCTTTCGGAAGCAGAACGGATTGGGTAAGCGATTGTTGACATGATTCCGGCAGAATAGTCAACATGGCGTTTACGATAAAAAGGAAGATAGCCTATATACCGCAGGTGTGATGGCATACAGGCTGTCTGATATTTTAATTTTCCACGGCGTTAGATTAGAGCGTGTTTGAAAAATCATTCCCCCGGTCTGCACGCCCCACTTCGCGGCCTGCTGCGCCCCAATTTGGTCACCGTAGCCCCACTACGCCTCCCAAATTGGGTCTTGCATCCCA
>JAIEKC010000595.1:0-3266 GCA_029064505.1 Acetatifactor sp. | reverse complement strand
ATGCTGAGTGGCTGCCTTTTCTGTTCCGGCAGCCTTTACCTTGATCGCTTCCGGCTTCTCTTTTAACGATGTCCTCTACACAGGCTTGTCTGCCATCGCCGCCGCAATTTTCAGCCCCTGCGGGTTGCCATTTTTCACTGTATGATCATACCTTGCATTTTTTATCAGGTACGGCATAAAATAGTAGTCAGATTATAACAAAAAGGACAGTCCTATTCGTTTGAATAAGATTGTCCTTTAAGGCACAATATTCAGATTTTCACATAATGAAGAAACTCTTATAAATTCATGAGCAGCTTCCGCTTCCGTTCAATCATTTCGTCTATTTTTTCTATATAGAGAGCCACATCTTTCACATTTTCACATCGCTCAATCCTTCCATCCGGGTATACCCTTTTACTGATCGAACCGGCTCCGCAGGCGATGATAGTCTGTTTCTCCTCCATGATCAGTATATTATAAAGCCCAAGCCTGTCCTCTCCGGCATACCCCACATTCTCAAAATTGCCGGCCATGTTTTTCTGACGATATAAATAATAGGGTACCAGCCCAAGCCTGTCCGCGCCTTTCGCCGCGATCTTCATGGTCTCGTCCGTATTCCGCAATGTGGATACGCCGTTCTCCTGTATCCATTGGTTCAGCTTTGACGCGCGCTTGACGGCGAGGGAGTGAACAGTCAGACTGTCCGGAGCGAGCTCAACCACCCTGTCTATGGTGCGCTGTACATCCTCCTCCAGTTCTCCGGGAAGTCCCAGGATCAGGTCCATATTGATATTGTCAAACCCCACCCTGCGGGCCAGTGCATAGGCCTCCTCCACCTGCCTTACGGAAGCCTTCCTGCCAATCATATCCAGGGTCTCCTGCTTCATGGTCTGGGGATTTACGGAAATCCTGCCGACCCCGTGGCGATAAAGCACTCGAAGCTTCTCCTCCGTGATGCTGTCGGCGCGTCCCGCCTCCACCGTAAATTCCTTCACCGTCCGGAAGTCAAACAGCTCCTTAAGTCTGGCAAGCAGCCGGTCCAGCTGTTCCGGGTCCAGTGTGGTGGGGGTTCCTCCGCCTATGTACACGCTGTCCAGGATCCTGCCACCGCAGCTCTCCGCCACATACTCCATCTCTTTGATCACACAGTCCACATAGGCATCCACCAGCTTCCGGTAACCGCCTATGGGATAAGAGGTAAAGGAGCAGTAAAGACAGGTGGTGGGACAGAAAGGAATTCCTATGTACAGGCTGTAACCGTCCCGGTAATGGATATCGGCCAGAAGCTTCCTCTCCCGCTCTGCGATATCCACGGCAAGTTCCGCCTTTTCCGCACTTGTATAATATTCCCGGAAATAATGCTCAATGATCTCCTGACGGCTCTTTCCCTCCTCCAGGAGACTATAGGCGATCTTCGTGGGCCGTATACCGACCAGATTCCCCCAGGGCAGATGCTTTCCGGTTTCCCCGCTCAGCACCTCATAGAGAAAGCGCTTAAAGCTGCCCCTGGAATTCTCTCCCTCCGTCCCTGTCCAGTGATAAGTTCTGCCATCCACGGCAAGGCTTGCGCCATCCTCCCGCACATGGAGACGGATCCTAACCTTATCCTCAAGCTCCCGCCTTTTCCCCTCCCTGCTCTCGGGCAGAAGCACGGCAATCTGCTCCTCCGGATAAAAGGATTTCACCAGCGCCTGGATATCATATTCATATTTTTCTTTGTTGATCTCTATCGCAAACATTCTCTTCTCCTGTAACCGCCCTTCCCTGCCGGAGTGTGTTTGGAAAAATACCTTCCCCGGGATTGCGTCGCGTATTTTGTATGGCAGTACAGCTGATCGCATGAGGGATTACTGTGCTGCAATCAATACAGGGCGGCAGTTTGCACAAGCAGCTGCCGCCCTGTATGAATGTATGACCGGAAACCAAAAAGACCGGATATCCGGACACAATAGCCTCGATTTTGCCGGTGTTCCTGCAATATCACGCGCAGAAAGGATTATATTTCATCTCATGGCCGATGGTGGTGCTGTCCCCGTGTCCCGGGTATACCTTTGTGTCCTCAGGCAGCACAAACAGCTTCTCCTTTATGGATCTCACCAGAGTCCCCATACTGCCTGTGGGGAAGTCCGTCCTGCCCACAGACTCCGCAAACAGAGTATCCCCGGCGATCAGTATTCCTGCTTCCTCAAAATAATAGCAGCAGCCCCCGGCAGTGTGTCCCGGTGTGGCGATGGCCCTGCAGGTCATTCCCGCCAGCCTGATCTCCTGTCCATCCTTCACATACACGTCCGCATAGGTGGAACACGCCCTGCCCGCCTGTTCCGACACATTCATATGAACGTCTTTCAACAGAGCCCTCTCATCCTCATGGGCATAGACCTTAACGGGCTCCAGCCCGTCCGCTTCCGCCGCCGCGCCGGCCGCATCCCGCAGGGCATCCAGGCCCCAGATATGATCGAAATGCCCGTGGGTAAGCAGTATGCCCGCCACACGGAATCCGTTTTTTAACAATGTGCCGTAAATATGCTGCCCCTGATCCGCCGGGTCCACCACGATGGCCTCCTGTTCCCCGTCACGATACAAAAAATAGCAATTGGTCTGGCAGACGCTCAACACCATCCTGCCTATTTTAATCTCTCCCATATCTCTGTTCCTTTCTATATCCGGTTCCACCTCCACACGGGGTATCCCGGCCTGACAGAATCATTTCTGTTCCGGATGCGAAACGGATGACCGCTCATGCAGATGTTGCCTTTCATTCAGGCGGCAGTACACGGTTCTGCCACCGGCGGACTTTGAGGTACGCTTTTTACCCCGTAGTCCTCTCAATATCGATCACACTCTCGATCCCCCGGATCTTCTCGATCACACGGTTCAGCTCCTCACGGCTGACGATCTCAAAGGTGGTCTGGAGGGTTGCCGTTCCCTGTCTGCTGGTTCTGGTGTTCATGGAAAGGATATCAATATTCCTCTCCGTCAGAGCCTTGGAGATATCCGCCAGCAGACCGGCTCTGTTGTTGGCATAGATCTTGATCTCCGCCACATACTTTTCGCCCCCGTTCTCGGGCGCCTGCCACTCCGCATCGATCAGCCTGACACGCTCCATCTCCGGCAGGTTCATCATATTGACACAATCGGTGCGGTGAATGGATACGCCCCGTCCTCTTGTGATAAAGCCCACAATCTCGTCGCCGGGTACGGGCGGGCAACACTTGGAAAACCGCACGGAGAGATCAGCGATACCCTTTACCACAATACCGCTCCTGGTCCGCATGGAAACAGGT
>JAIEKC010000594.1:0-20135 GCA_029064505.1 Acetatifactor sp. | reverse complement strand
GTCACTTCCACATGATCCGTTGCCGCCGTACCGCCGCCAGTAGGGCTTACGAATAATTTATTTGCTCCAAGTGTTGCTGTATCTAATGCCATGGATGCCGCAGCAGCTCCAGTGGAAGCCGTAACAGCGTCTGTCTCGCCTACACCATACGCGTCCTGCCCTGCCTTGACAGTGATCTGCATTTCCATCAGTTTCTTTGCTGCATCATTCATGGTAACCGTCTGCTTAACAGCCGGTGTCTCCGCAGGCGTTCCGTTGGCATCCTGTGCACCCTTCAGCAGATAAATCTCATTGAACTTTGTGGTCTCGGACACACGGTCGATCTCATCGATCAGGGCGTCAACCTCGCTCTGGATATAAGCGCGCTCCTCGTCAGAGTTGGTTCCGTTTGCGGACTTGGTTGCCAGCTCATTCATTCTCTGGAGCATATCGTGTACTTCGGTCAGCGCACCTTCTGCAGTCTGTACTGCACTGATACCATCCTGTGCGTTCAGAGAAGCCTGGGTCAGACCTCTGATCTGGCGTCTCATTTTCTCGGAAATTGCCAGACCTGCCGCGTCATCTGCCGCGCGATTGATCTTATAACCGGATGATAACTTCTCGGTGGACTTTGCCTGTGACGCGGTGGTCAGACCAAGCATTCTGTTAGAGTTCATTGCTGTTAAATTGTGCTGTACTACCATAATTTTACCTCCTTGGCTTTACCTGATGTAAATCCGTTTACATCGGTGTGATCTGTTTATGATCCTTATTTTTCTGTTGCTATTGCATCCCCGCACATCCTGCATTTGAATGCGTCTCGCATCGTGTATGCATTCTTCACGGGGACGCCTGTATAATGACCGGACAATCCTGCCCCGCTGCCGGGCCCCTGACTGTGGAGCCGGGCCGTCCGGTTATTACCTGATGGAATGAGTCTCCGGTTTTCTCATCTCTGCGGCATTGCTCTTTTTCGCCCCTGCTTTTGTATCCTTCTTCGCATCTGCCTTCTTCACATATTTCTCGGGATGCTCCTGCTCCGCATAATATCTGGGAAGCTTTGCCCTTTCCTCCGGATCTGTGATGTTCTTTTCCAGCACCGTACTCCTGATGATATTCTTATCCCTGGGGGCATCCACCATAATTCTCAAATGCTTTCCCGTCCCGCCCAAAAACACCAGCCTGATGTCCTCGCCGATCATCAGATATTCTTCCGTACTTACTGTCAGTCTTAACATGCCAACCTCCTTGTCGCTTCCAGCGATCCCTGCTTTTTTGCGAATGCAACTTTCTGGTACAGAATGTTGCATTCGTTCTTTTTTTATGCAGATCGGAACGATCATTTTTGAAATGACGGGATCACGAACCCGCGTAAAAGCCCGTAAAGGCGGACATAAATAATTCCACAAGCCTTAATTATACAGGCCTGTGGAACTATGCATATAAACCTATGTATGAGATACAGGGGAATGAATTGATCTACCGGGAGTCAAAGGCCGTCATGTATCTGTAATGTTCCTTCCCCTCAATATTGATAACTCCCACATTATAAAAACCCAGCTTTCTGCATAGATTTACAGAAGCATCATTCCCCGGGCGCACAAGTGCCTGCACCGCACCAAAACCAAGCGTCTCTTTACCATAATTCAGAACAGCCCGGCAGACCTCCTCCGCATAGCCCCTTCGCTGCCAGGGAACTCCTATGATAAAGCCGATCTCAGGCTCCTCAAATCCTTCCCTGCAAGAGAAACCCGCCCTGCCGATCACAGCGCCGCTTTCCTTTTCCACCACGGTCCAGACACCGAACTCCCAGAAAGTATATACCTTTTCAATGTATTGCCGGATATATTCCTTCTCCTGCTCTTTCTCCGGATAAAGATCTTCCATAAATGCGGTGATCATGGGATGATTATATATCTCGTAGAATTCCTCCACATCTTCCACGGTGGTCTCCCGGATCAGGCATCGCTCCGTTTCCAGAATAGTCCATGGCAGCCCCAGCAGTCTGCGGCAGACTTTTTTCATATAGTCCATGTCGATGTCTTCGGGATCTTCCAACGCATAAAGAAAATCGGACAGATCCTGATCCCCATTATCCGGATGAAGACAGACCGCCACCGGCACCCCCGCAGCCCGCAGCTCACGCGCCCGGTTCGCACAGTCCGTAACCACAAATGTATGTTCTGTTCCATCTATATCCAATTGATATTCCTTATAGTAATACAACTTCCCTGTCTCTCCTGTTTATTAATTAGCTTCTCACGGTCATAATTATACTATATTTTTTATTGATTTGACAGACTGAGAAAAGGTACTTGCACATATACCTTATTTTGTGTATCATCTTATGAGTGAAGTATGCTTTGATTCCCGCAGGCAATGAGTCAGGCGAGGCCTTGCGCTTTGCAGCGGAATAATTGCCTGTGTGCGGAACAGGCCTGAAAGGAACGGATCGAAATAAGAACAGTCCCGAAACAAAAAGCAGGGACGGATTGTAAAATCAGAAAGGAAGCTTAATATGGAAAAAAATCCCGTAGTTACTGTTACAATGAAAGACGGAGGCATTATAAAGCTGGAGCTGTATCCTGATGTAGCGCCCATTTCCGTCAACAATTTCATCAGCCTGATCAATAAGAAATTCTACGACGGTCTGATCTTCCATCGTGTTATCAGAGGTTTCATGATCCAGGGGGGCTGTCCTGACGGCACCGGCGCGGGGGATCCCGGCTACAGTATCAAAGGCGAATTTTCCCAGAATGGAGTGGAGAATACTTTAAAGCATACCGAAGGTGTTCTGTCCATGGCAAGATCCATGGATCCCAATTCCGCAGGCAGCCAGTTCTTCATCATGCACAGGACAAGCCCCCATTTGGACGGCGCTTATGCGGCGTTTGGGAAAGTAATAGAAGGTATGGATGTGGTGAACCGCATTGCTGAGACAGCTACCGATTTCTCTGACAAACCACTGGAAGATCAGGTGATGCAGAGTGTTACCGTTGATACTTTCGGTGTAGAATACCCGGAACCGGAAAAGTTCTGAAGCAGCGGAAACAGGTCAACTACGCCGACTTGGTCCATTGCTCTGCGAGCAATGTTTGCTCGCGGTAATAACGGCAGAAAGTCCCATAGGCCTTCCCTTATCGGCCTGTGGGACTTTGTTTACTGCTCTTTCTGCTCCCAAGATACCGACACGCCTTCTGTAATGCAGCTCCAGCCTTCTTCACCGCCTGTTCGCTGCCATAAACCGCAAACGGGAACATCATCACATAGTATGGGAATATATATCTGCCCATTGCCTCGTAGATCACGCTGAACAAAAACCCTCCAATGATAGTAATGGCGAATACATGCTGCAAAATATTACTGTCTTTTTTCACCAAAAAGAAAAAGTAGCACAACATTCCGAAAAACACGATAAACTGTATTCGGTCACTGACAAACACTACCACGAAGTGTAAGTCCCCGCTCAGCCTGGCTGCCAGCGATCCCGCATCCGGTTTCAGTTCTTCCCGGTATCTCGTATTATAATACAAGGACTGATATAGAGGATCATTCCACTGGGAAAGGATCTTTTCACGGAAAAACAAATTTGCATAATCAGGATTCTCCCGGAAGAACTGCAGTCTCTCCCGCAGGTTTTCCATTGCTGCCGCAACAGTCCGGTCATAGTCATATTCATTCTCCCAGGCAACCTGCTTTGGGTAATCGTTATACCAGCCGTAGCTTTCATTTGACTCCTGCATTCCCATGGCAATACAGGTCACAATGGGAATTCCATCATAATGTTCATATCCGGAACGAATCTCATATATTTTGTATATTCCCTGATAAGTCCCATAAGTAAGCACCACTGTCAAAAGGAATGCAAGCACGATCTTCAGATCTTTCCGCTTCAGGGCATACAGCACCGCCGCAATTCCTAATGCCACCAACAGAATAAGGGAATGTATACGGACCAGCATGGAAAATACCAGTGCACACACGATCACAACCAGATAACGCCTTTTTTCTCCCTTGCAGTATTTCAGAAGCATCCAGCCCGCCAAAAGTGTAAAAAAGACACCCGGAACATCCCCGTATACCCACGAAGTATAAAAGATCAAGGGCAGGCAGCCCATCATCAGAAGATTGTATGCAACAACTGTAGCCGTATGATCCGTCAGCTCCGACACGATCCGGTATCCCAGATACACAATACCCATGGCCAGAACAGCACACAGATATTCAAAAGCATAATAATTATAAGTCCCCACCACAACGAACAGAAGCTCCACCAACACGATCAGGCCAAGCTGATAGGGAAATATTCCACAATAAGCTCCCGGACCGGAGAGGTGCTCATAATTTCCTTCTATAAAATAAGAAGCTGCTCCATATATAAATGCCTGGTCGCCTTCCGGCACCCTGTCAGCAGAAAATATCCACCAGAAACCTGCGACGCCCACCCATAGCACAGCCATATAAAGCGACGCTCTGCGCAGGATGATATGTACTTTTCCGTTCGTGCGCTTCTCCAGCATTTCCAGCAGAATGAGTACACCAAATGCCGCCGCCAGCCCCAGAAGATTCCACAGCATGGAATCCTCCATATTGACTGGTATTATTTCACCTCCCGGCTTCATGTAATATGTATAGCGCAAAGAATACCAGGTCAGCAGGAGGAATATAAAACTGCCAACGATCTTCACCACATAATTTCCCGCACCATAAAGGCATGAGATCATTTTTTCTGTCCTGTCTTTCATAAACTCCTCATATCTTTTCCATATTATTATGTGACCACTTAATCGGTATTATATCCAGAATTCTACAGAAAGTCAACAAAGGCCCTTCCTGTCCGAAGCCGGAAAAGCTGTGGCTGAGTGAACAGTAATCTGTGATCCGCCACACAGGCACCGGTTTATCGGCTGGTAAACTGTCAGTTGTTTTACACCTGTTTCCCTTTCTGTTATTCTGTAATTGCGAAGCCCAATAGAAAATCCAACCATTGATCACAGGGCAGGGGGTTTGTGATGGGTACAGCATGAGAAGTAATGAAAACCCAAAATCAAAAGGAAGGAGAAGAGGTAAAATGGTCAACAAAGTAAACGAAATGCAGCAGGTCGGCAGCAGATTATCTGTCTGCCGCCAAAACAGAAACATGACACAGGAGGAGCTTGCATACAAACTCGGCATCACTCCGCAGGCATTGAGCAAATGGGAGCGGGGAATGAGCCTTCCTGATACATCAATACTGCCTGATATCGCCCGCATATTGGAGATCAGTACTGATTATCTGCTGGGCATCAGCCAGCAAAATGTTCTGGAAAACGGTGATTGTGAGTTCCAGCGTGTCATAGGAGAAAACCTCAGAAATACATTGCAGCCGCTGGAACTCGTATTCGGAAAAGACCTGGTTTCCCAATTTTCAGACCAAAAGTATGTGGATGAAATCAGGGCACTGCGGCTCAAATTGTCCCATGGAGGATTTCTGCTGCCTGTTTTTCGAATCAGAGATGAACTGAGACTGGAATCAAAGGAATTTATGATCTTGTCATACCAAAATATACTCTATTCGGAGACACTCGGATCTACCGGGGAAAATACACTGCATTACATTGTGGAAAAGCTTGGCGAATGTATTCAGGAAAAATATTTTGAAATCATCAATCCGGATCTGTTAAAGGCGCTGGTTGATAATCTGAAGATAAAATATCCTGTCCTGACAGAAGGCGTTGTTCCCGAAAAGATATCCTATAGCCGGTTGACAGATATGGTAAAGCGAACCTTGCGCAAAGGCTGTTCCATTGCTTATCTTCCGAAGATCATTGAGATCATGGATTGCCTTCTGAACAGCCAGAAAGACCCTTCCGGCAGTGAGGCGGAAGAAGAGATCATTCGGGAGATCAAAAAAGCAGATCATTTCAGGGAAGTATTGGAAAGGAGAAAATGACATTCATATTTTGTTCATAAATCATTCAAGATTTTTTTAATACTTCATCATTCTTTAGACATTAATTTCACGTATACTATGTTTATAAGAACAACAGACAAAAAGCCAAACACAGTTAACTGTTTACTAAATAACTTTTTCATAATAAATGCCAAGGAACTTCAGTTCCTTGGCATCCTCCCTTTTATGGGGCAGTTCTTTTGCCGTTACAGGTATTTCCACTCACATTCTGCAAATCGCGCTGTCACACATCCGCTCACATAGATTCCCGCGGTGGCTCCGGTAAAGCGCTTTCCTTTCTTCAATCCCTCGCTGCTCAGATACGAAGTATCTTCGAAAACTGCTGTCTGTTTCCATTCATCATTCTGCCTGAAATACAAGGTACGCCTTAAATGATCTGTAACGATCTTAAACTCGGCCTCCATGCACTCCGTTTCCAGCGGAATAAATTCTTCTGTCACATAGCGGTCATCCACATATTCTGCTGAGAGAATTCCCAATTGTCCACTATGACAGGCCAGCGCCAGCTTCAGATAACTGTTCTCATCATAATAGCAGGTCAGGCCGGCATCCCAGTCAGCGCTTTCCGGAACCGTACCATCTCTTCCTGCCGCCGCCGATTTTTCGCAGGACTTATCCACAGCCTGACCGCCATCCGCACTGCTTTTATCCACAGACTGCCCCTTTTCCACACATACTTTTCCACAGATTTCAAAACAGAATTCCTCCTGCGGCTTTACCAAAAGCGTTCCGTAATCCAGGCTGTTCAGATCCAGGCCGTTGCCACGGATCACAATCTCCCTATCCTGCGTTTCATAACTTCCGTCCAAAGCCCCGCGGACTGTCATCCATTCACTCCAGATATCGCCGGCATTGCTGCCGCCTTTATCCACACCTCCCGCACTGACAGCATTCCCACAGGCAAGCCCGGGGTTCTTCTGCAATTCGGAAGGTCCCTTCAGAGAATTGACCAGCGGCCAGCCGTCAGCCGTCCATGTGATGGGATCCAGACTGGTCTCCCTGCCCAGAACCGCATACCCGGATGTGCTGATACGGTTACACAGGTAAACCATATACCAGTCTCCGTCCTGAGTCTCCACAGGCATACCATGACCGCTACACTGGATCAGCCTCTTGTCATCCCACTGACGGAGGATCGGATTATAGGGACAGGATTCGTAAACGCCCATCAGCTCCCTGGAACGCGCTACCGTGATGCGATGCCCCATGCCTGTACCGCCCTCCGCCATGAACAGATAATAGTAGCCGTCCTTATATAACAGATGAGGTCCCTCGGAGGCCTTCTTATTCTGGCCGTACCATAGCAGCTTCGGCTCTGAGAGAATCTCTCTGCCGTCCTTGCTGATCTCGAAGATCCTGGCTCCGCGGTTCAGCAGCATATACCTTCTGCCATCCAGGTCGGTGAAGATGGAAGGATCGATTCCCTCCTCTTCCAGAAACACAGGTTCACAGTACGGTCCCTCCGGTTTCTCGGAGGAAGTCACCATTTGCAGCCTCTGGGGCAGTCCGCCCTCATTCAGGCGGTATGTAGCCGTGATATAAAATTTCCCTTCATTATAAGAAATGTCCGGCGCCCAGTATCCTCTGCCGCCCTCCAGGCCTTTCAGTCTTGCCCAGTCGGGGTTGGTAATGGCATGACCAATCACCTCCCAGTGGATCAGATCTCTGGAATGAGAGATGGGAATGCAGGGAAAGAACACAAAGGAAGAGTTCACCATATAGTAATCCTCTCCCACCCTTACAATAGAGGGATCCGGGTGCATACCACGGCAGATGGGATTATGATACAGTTCCTCCGCCGAAGCCCCCAGCCTGCCCTCAAAATACGACTGTATTTCCTTAAGTTCCAGAGACACGGCAAGGTCAAAGGGCGTCACACCATGAAGGTTCGCCTGTCCAATGGGGGAATCCACACGTTCCACCAGATACTTCACCAGGTCCAGGTTTCCGGACTTCACCCCATGATGAAGCACCGTATTTCCCTGACGGTCAATGAGGTTCATATTGACAATGGCATATTCCGTGACATACTTCGCCATCTCCAGACCGCCTTGTGCCATCACCTCGTGGAGCGCCCACACGCCGTCCTCCGTCTGCACATCCAGCCCTCTGGGATATTCCACCAGAAATTCTTTCAGAGCATCCAGATCCTGCTCTCTGATCATTTCAAATAAATCTTTCATCCTGTTCCTCCGTTTCTTTTATATAGCCTCTCGAAATCTCCCTTGCACATGCCTTTGCGGCCGATTTTCCGCCGGTTGCACGCAAATTAATCAACGTACGTTCCACATACGCCTCATAAATTTGTGTGCAACCAACAAAATATCTTCTCGCAAAATCAGGCACAAAGAGATTCCGAGAGTCTATTTATTTAAAAGCTCTTCTCACTCATTTCACGCTGCTCCTTAGGGCTCACACCCTTTACACGTTTAAATGCCCTCCGGAAAGACTGCACGCTGTTGTATCCCACTTCCTCAGCCACTTCACTCACAATGATCGTCTTATCCTGAAGCAGTTCACATGCTTTTTCAATGCGCAGAGTCTCCAGAAAATCACCGAAATTCCCTCCGGACTGCTCCTTGAACAAAGTGGAAAGGTAGCTCTCAGAGACACGGAATTCACTGCCCACTCTGGTCAGCCCCATATCGGATTCGCAGTAATGCTCCCTGATGTAATCTTTTATCTCCTCCACCATGCGGCTCTTCTGTTCCTGCTTTTTCTCCACATTGTCATTGCATACCTTGCGGTATAACTGCCGCAGTCTCTGGAAGTATTCCTGCTCGGAGATCTCCGGCTGCATGAGCACTTCATTGATCCAGAATGCCTTCTCCTGAAGTTCTTCCTTACTACATGCCCCCCCCAATACGTCCATAAACTTCTGATTCAATTTGATAAATTGAGTGCGGCGCAGTTTCCTATTGACACAGTTCTCCGTCTCCAGCAGCGCCAGGATATCCTTCGTCTCCTGCCACTGACCGGAACGGATGCTCTCCTCCAGTTTATCCGCCGCGATAGAAGGGAAATAACACTCATCACTTTTTATCAGTTCCGCCCTGTAGGAAACCACCGGATTTTCTCTGGTACAATTTTCAAGGGCAATTCTTGCCTCCTCCATGGAACGCCAGATCAACAGCAAATTATTACACGTTCCGCCGATACCGCTGGTGATCTCAATATGGCATTCCCGCATGATCCACTCCTTGGTCTGCCTGATAATATCAAAGACATCCTCCTCCATATTGTCAATGGCAAAGACCGCTATCTCCGAATTATAGTTCTTTTTGTGAAACCATACGTTGTTCACGCAGATTTCCCTGAGATGATTTTTCATCAGCTGCGACAACACTCTGATCTCATTCATGGTCTGTGCGTCCACAGTGGCAAAGTCATTCCCTGAAAACAGCTGGATATATGCGGTCTGGTAGAACTGATTGTCAATATCCACTCCCGCCTTCTCCGCACCGCCCCGCAGCTGTGCCTCCGTGCTGAACTCTGCCTTCAGAAGCTCATCAAAGAAATTCTTTTTCAGCGTGATCTTATTCTGTTCTATTTCCTGCAATACATTCTCATGCCGTTTTACAATCTCGGACACTGCCGTGCCGAGGTTTGCGTAACGCTCCGGCTGCTCTCCCTCCGGAGTCAGCGCCTGTAATGCCTCATCCACAGGCTTTCCCTTACTCACCGCCTGGATCAGAGCCAGGACGCCGCCTACCACCGTAGCCGCAATCATCAAAAGCATTACGATATTTTTCAGGGCAGCCAGCTGTGCCAGGCTTTCCTTCACCGGCAGTACCAGCACATAATACAAATCCACCTTATCGGACTTCGCTATGATGATGCTCATTCCGTCCTTTTCCAGATAACTGTTCTCCAACTCTTCAAAGCTGAGTTCCGGAAATTCCTCTGCCAGATGGGATGCCCACAGCTGCTCTCCCGCCTCATCCAGGATCTCCACCATGTACATTTCCCTGCTCTCGAGATTGTTGATAAATTCCATTTTCCGGGCAACCACATCCCCGTCTACCCGCAGGACGATCACACCCTGCTTCTCACCGAACATCTGCCTGGAAAAGGGAAAGACATACTCAAAACCGTCACCGTTCCTGCGGAAATTGGAATCCAGGGCATCCGCCTGCGCCATCTCCGCGCACCACTCGTCAAAATCGATGCCCCAGTTTTTCAGGTAAATGCGAAAAATCTCCGGCTTATAATAGCTCTTCTCATAAAGCACCAGATCGGTATTTCCCAAATATATATATGCCTTGTCCGAATCCAGGAGATCGATATCCTTATAATTCAGATACAGGGTAAAATTCTCCAGGGCATCCATCGCCGGCAGAATATAGTTACTGTCCCCCCTCTTCTTGGATGCCATCTCCAGGATCGTACTGTCACTGGCTATCTGAAGCGCCACGCTCTCCACATCCACCAGTTCATTCTCGATAATGTCCGCACTTCTCTGCAGCATATTAATGTGTGTCACCTTCAGATTATCCTCCACAATGCGAAAAGCAATCTGAAACCCTATCGTAGCGATCAAAAGAGGCACTACCAATACCATTATGTATGATACCAGAAACCTGGAAATGGAATTTCTCATTAGCTTTTTCATGTGATTCTCCCATTTTCTTATATATATTTTGCACCGGCACTGCACCCCTGACCGCTTTCTGTCAGCACAATTTCAGGCTTTCTCCGGCCTTTAACACAATATCCCTGCTCTGTCCTTCATACATCACAACCGTGCGGTAATCGGAATGTGCCACTATCCCGGCAGACACAATCTTACCCTTCTCCCAGGTCATGGAAAGCTCCGCGTTTCCCACAAGGCGAAGTCCTCTCACAGAACCCGCCTCCCACTGCACAGGCAGTGCAGGCAACAGAACGACTCTGTCCTCACTGCTCTGCGCCAGCATACGGTTCATGGCCGCGCAGATACCGAAATTCCCGTCTATCTGAAAGGGCGGATGCTTATCAAAAAGATTGGGATAAGTGGATAATTCCAGCATTTTTTCTATACTTTCATATGCCTTCTCCCCATCCCAGAGACTTGCGTAATGGTTCGTGATCCATGCCCTGCTCCATCCCGTATGTCCGCCGCCATTTGACAGACGCCGCTCCAGGGTCCTTTTCGCCGCTTCCGCCAGCTCCGGTGTACCGTCCACGGTAATCTGTCCTGCAGGATACAATCCGTACAAATGTGAGATATGGCGGTGTCCCGGATCCACTTCCTCATAGTCCTCCATCCACTCCATAACGGCACCTGTCACGGGGCTGATCTTCGTGGGCATCAGTCGGCTCTCACATTGGGCAATCTGTTTCATCAAAACGGCAATATCTTCCACTCCCTCAATGCGGCAGTTCTCCGGTGCTTCTTCTCCCAGTGCTTTCCACGCGCCTGCACAGCCCTGAAACAGATCCCTGAGAATCTGGTTATCCATTGTGGCTCCGACACAGCAGGCTCCCGCCTCTCCATTCGGCAGCCGGTAGCTGTTCTCCGGGGAGACAGAAGGATTTGTCACCAGATAATCCCCTTCTTCCGTCAGAAAATCCACAAAAAACAGCGCCGCCTCCGCCATGACGGGAAAGGCCCTCTTCAAAAATTCCCTGTCCTGCGTATACTGATAGTGCATCCAGAGATGAGTGCTCAGCCATGCGCCTCCCAGCGTCCAGTAAGTGCCGGGATACCAGATATCCTGTGGCGCCGTATCTCCGCGGATATCGGTATTGTGATGAGCCACAAAGCCTCTGCATCCATACATCTCCCGGGCTGTCCTTCTGCCGTTTCGCCGCACCATTTCCAACAAGTCAAACAATGGCAGATGACATTCCGACAGATTACAGCTCTCCACATGCCAGTAGTTCATCTCTGTATTGATATTAATCGTATATTTGCTGTCCCAGGGAGGGAAAAATTCCTTATTCCACAACCCCTGAAGCGTGGAGGGCAGTCCCCCCTCCCTGCTGCATGCTATGGTCAGATATCTGCCGTAATCAGACAGCAGTTTCATCAATCCCACATCCGTTTTACCCCGTTGTACCTGCTGCAGACGAACATCTGTGGGCTGATCCGCATGGCTGTCCGTCTCTTTTATATCAAAGGCAAAGCGGTTATACAGAGTCTCATGATCTTTTATATGCTCCTCCAACAGTGCCGCATAAGAAATATCCTTTATCCGGTCAAAACGTTCCATGATCTTTTCCGTTAAAAATGCCTGCAGCGCCTTCTGATATCCATATTCTCTCTGCTCTGATACAGACAGCCCTTCTCCATATCCTGACGCAGGTGCCGTATTTTCTTCCGCACATCTCTCCAGGTAAGTCTCCACATAGGAATCTCTCTCCTCACCGCCATAATGATAAGTACTGTCCGCGGTGAAATAGAGCGTCACCTCCCTGGCACCTTCTACCTGAAGACACTCTCCAACCGCTTTTACCGTTCCCCCCGTTACCTTAGCGCGGAGTGCCATGGCAAACTCATAGCCGCCCCTGCCCAGATTTCCATACAGCATTATACCATCATTTCCAAGCTTTTTCACGCCGTCAAAGCACTTCCCGCGGCGAAGCCTGGCAAGAAAATCTACCGTTCCCTCCCCTTCCGCGGTAAATCGCATCATGATACAGTCTGCGGAATGTGAAGCAAAGTATTCTCTTCTATATAAAGTATTGCCGCTGCGAAAGCTGCACTCTGTGACTGCCGTATCCAATGAAAGACTTCTCTCGTACTCTGTCATTCCCTCGCAGAGTACCATTGTTCCCGCTTTTCCGCTCTTTCGTTCTCTGGCATTGGGGATATCATCAAAGTAAAACTGTACCTCCCCCAGCGTCTGGTAGGAGTGCATACTGTCCGGACAGCCCGACAGAGCCGTCTCCATTAATTTCTCCGCCCTGCTGATCCGGCCGTTTTTCAGAAATTCTCTTACCTGGGGAAGATATTCCTTTGCATCAGGATTCAGCCGGTCAACTGCGCCGCCGTACCATATGCTCTCTTCATTGACCTGAAGCAGTTCCCGATCCGTCCCTCCGTAAACCATTGCCCCCAGTCTGCCGTTTCCGATGGGAAGCGCCTCCTCCCACTCTGCTGCGGGAGCTTTATACCATAATCTGCTCATATCAATCCTCCAAAACCTCTTTTATACATGTATATCAGCCCAATACCCTGCATCTTTCCTGCTGATACTCATTATACCATACCGGACCTGAATTAGGCGACCCGGAATTTTCCCCAAAAGATATTCCCTGCAGCATTACACCGCAGGGAACATCTGAAAATATTTATAAGCTTTTTAAAGCTCGGGAGGCTTATTTACCGTTCAGTTCGTCCAGAACCTTCTGTACATTCAGCTCATCAGCAACCTCTGCGTAAGCGGCAACGCCCTGCTCAACAGTCATTTCACCCATAACTACCTTAGCCAGGATATCTGCCTTCTCCAGTTCCAGATCGGAAGTGATCATGTTCAGAGTCTCAGATACAGGAGTGATAGGAGTCTGTACTGCAACTGCGTCAGTAATTGCAAGAGAGTTTACAACCGCGTCAGCCTGTGCCACCTTCTTGTCGGTCAGCTCCATGGGAGTAAGGGACAACCAGGGAGTGATCCATACGCTGGTGGTAACTGCGCTGGGATCAGCCAGGTTGGGCAGAGGCTTCACATTGTCGCCGTCCTGCTCCCAGTGAACGCCTTCAACACCGCTCTGGAACAGCAGCTGGCCTTCTCCACCATCATGCATATACTCGAAGAAATACTTGAAGATCTGCTCTGCCTTCTCGTCGCTCACGTCAGCGGAAATACACAGACCGCTCAGGGTTGCAAAGGAGTAAACAGCGCCGTCAATAGGATTGATCGCAAGTGCGATAGCACCCTCATTGTTAGCTTCCAGTCTCTCCTGGAGAGTGCCGCCCCATTTACCGGACCAGTAGTTGAATACACCTACCTTACCTTCATACCATGCGTCACGGCAGGTAGAGGTGGTGTTGGTAATGATTTCCATATCCAGCAGGCCTTCCTTATAAGCGTCCTGCATTCTCTGCATTGCATCTGCCATGTTAGGCTGTGCAAAACCGTCTTTCCACTCACCGTTCTCTCTATAGAAGCCAAACTGTGCTCCCTGATAGAACTCAGGCAGGTTCTGAGGGCTCTTTACACCGGGTGCTGTCAGACCAATCTCACACTCGGGAATCTCAGTCTTGAAGCGACGGATCATGTCAAGGAACTCATCATAAGTCTTGGGAACTTCCATATTCAGCCGCTCCAGCCAGTCGCCACGCACATAAGTACATGCTGCGGAAGGAATTTCCTTGGGAACAGCATAAACCTTGCCATCGATCGCGATAGCATCCCAGATTTCAGGATCAACCTTATCCCAGAGACCGGAAGCCTTGATATAAGGAGTCAGATCCTTGATAGCGCCCTGAGAAGCATACAGTGCCAGATTAGCGCCGTTTAAGTCAAATACTTCGGGAACTTCATGGGAAGCAAATGCCAGCTTCAACTTATCATAATACTCATTGTTAGGAATGAACTGATGATCCAGATGGATACCGGTAAATTTCTCAAACTCAGCAAACCACTGCTCAGAACCGTTCTCCTCGTTCAGACCGTCATGGGTCCACCATGAGATGGTGTCAGGCTTAGCGACCTCAGTGGGAGCCTCGCTGCTTGCCGCATCAGAGCTTGCCACTTCGGAGCTTGCAGGAGTGCTTGCCGCATCAGAGCTTGCAGGAGTGCTGCTGTTGTTTGATGCAGCATCATCTCCGCCACCGCAGCCCGCAGCTGTCATTGCCATAGCAGATGCCAGAGCAACTGCTACCAGTTTCTTTGTCACATTTCTTTTCATATTAATCCTCCTTTTATTTATATCTTAACCCTTGACAGCGCCCACCGTTACACCTTTGGTAAAGTACTTCTGTACAAAGGGATAGATAATGAGAAATGGAAATACTACAACTACTACCACCGCACTCTTCAGCATATCATCCGAAGCGGAGATTGCCGTTCCGGCCAGAGCATCCTGAAGGATCAGCTCTCTTACCTTTACCTGGAAGTTCATCTTGCTGTTGTCCTGCATATACAGGATGAAAGGCATATACTCGTTCCATGTACCCACAGCGATAAACAGTCCTACGGATGCCAGCGCCGGCTTGGAAAGAGGAAGCACGATCTTCCAGAAAGTCCTCAAAGGAGTACAGCCGTCCAGCTCTGCCGCTTCATAAAGCGTGCTGGGTATGCTCTCGAAAAAGCTTCGCATCAATACAATATTATAGGTGCTTACACCTGCAGGAAGAATGATGACAAGCAGATTGTTCATCAATCCCAGTTTTTGGATATTCAGGTAAGCAGGGATCATACCACCGCTGAACAGCATGGTGAACATAATATATGTGATCATCAGCTTTCTGCCAGGTATCTCCTGCTGCAGGATAACATAAGCTGCCAGAGTCGTCATCAGCAGACCCACCGCCGTTGCGCCTATCGTCGTATAGACGGACACAAAGAAAGGCAGATACAATGATTTCTTCGACAGGATCGTTTTATATGCGTAAAAGCTGATCTGCTTCGGCCAGAGTCTGATACCTACGGATGTGGGATCCAGTGAATCCACAATGACCTTCCACAGGGGAATGACCATGATCAGCATCAGGAGGCACAGAAATACTGTATTACATATAATAAAAGCAGCTCTTCCACGTTTGCCCTTCTTAAAGGACAACTTTTCCGTCATCATCCTAAGATTCCCTCCCCCTTGATTTTCTTGTTTATCTTATTTGCAACTGTGATCAACACAACGGATATTACCGATTTAAACAGACCCGATGCCGTTGATACACCGTAATTCGCACTGACAATACCCATTCGGTATACATAAGTTCCGATTACATCGGAGGACTTGATAACACTGTCATTCTGCAATACGAATACGGAGTCGAACAGGTTCAGAACCTTTGCCAGATTCAGGATGAACACGGTCAGGATCGTCACGCTGATAGCAGGGATGGAAACATGTCTTACTCTCTGCCAGTGGGTAGCACCGTCGATCGCCGCCGCCTCATACATCTCCTGATCCACACCGGCCAGAGCCGCTATGTAAATTATGGTTCCCCATCCTGTCTCTTTCCATAGATTCAAGAGATAAAATACCACTCTCCACCAGCTGTCGCTTGCCAGGAAGTAAATGGATTCCCCTCCCAGAGCGGTAATGATCGCATTCACCATACCGGACTGAGGTGACAGGAACAGAGTAAAGATAGATGCTACAACCACCCATGAAATAAAGTGAGGGATGTAAACAATAGTCTGTGTCAATTTGCGGAATGTAACACTTCTGATCTCATCGATCAACAATGCCAGTCCGACACTGAATACCATGCCCAGCACCAGCTTGATGAAGCTGAGTTCTATGGTATTTCTGAATGCCCTCCAGAATCTTGCGCTGGAAAACAGATAAGAGAAATTCTCCCAGCCAACCCATTCAGGCTGTTTGAACGGCGTGTAATCGTAAAACGCATACTTGATACCATAGATAGGAAAATAATGGAAAATCAGCAACGAGAGAAACACCGGCAGAAACATGAGATAGAACCATCTGTAATGGTAGATGTCTATCATTTTCTGTTTGAAATTTTTCTTAGGTGGTACATATTTAGTTGGTTTTTCTTTATTTGACTTCATGTGCACCCTGACCTCCTTCTGGTGTCTACGATAGCATGTGACAGGTAGGTGCAACAAGGTACAATTCTTCTATCAAAAGTATTGGTTCATGCAAATTATCACAGGGTACATTTTTTTCAAAACAGGGGTACAATTTTTTAAAACAGCGTATTTTCAAGGAATTTTAGCGATTTTTTTATAAAACTTTAAGAAAGTTCATATGAAAATAAGATGTGGGAACAACATCGGAGCGGCAGAGGCTCCCGGTATACCGACCAGCGCTCCGATGTCCGTCTGGAAAATGGATACCGCATCACTTGATACGTTCACTGACGTATATGCCGACACGATTCTGGATAATGCCTGCTACCGCAGAAGCATCTTTTCCTTTCTCAAAATAGGCTCCCGCCTCCTCCATAATGATCTCCATCATGCCGGGATTATTGCTGTAGCTACGGCGGGTATTTTCAATAATACTGCGGTAAATCTCCGCATCTCTCTCCGTGATGCAGGATAATTCCGTTGTCGCTTCACCCTCAGCCAGGATCCGATATTGGATCTTTTCCTTCTTTATCCCGTCGATCGTCTCGTACTCTATGGACAGGGCCTCCTGTATCCTCTCCTCTGATACGGATCTCAAAAGGGGAATTCCCGCCATCTCTCTCTGCGCATCCACCGTGAGACAGCTCTTGATGAAGTCCCATGCCGCTTCCGGATCACCGCTGTTGCGGCATATGGAAAAGCATTCACCGTAAGGGTTTGCCACTCCTCCGCCCATCTCCTTCTCTCCGTCTGCCACCGGATAGCCCGGCCAGAGAACATCCACATCACCGTAGTTGATCCTCCAGTCCGCCACCCTCCAGGGAGAATTCAGAATAACAGGTTCCCAGAAAACCTTTCCACTGCGCAGTATTTCATAATAGGAGAAATCCGCGTCAAACATCATCTGCTCAGGAAAGGTATCAGACAGTTCCAGCAATTCCACAAATGCCGGGGTATCAAAATGACATTCTCCGCTGCTCCAGTCCACATAATTATCGATGCAGCCCTGACACACAAATCGGAACGCAAGCTCTTTGGAATGATTTGAGGTAAGCCATTCCGCATGAGGACTGTTTTCGAAGGCTTCTATCATCTCCCCGATCTCCCAGCTCTCTGTGACACCTCTGTCATTTCCTATTTCTTCCGCCTTTCCACACACAGTTTCCACCGAATACGATACGGGAAGTGTATACAATCCTCCGTTCATCTCAAAGGCCTGCAGAATATTCTCATAGTAGTCTTCCCTGTGAAAATCCTGATCCGCATCCATCAGATCATAGAGATTTTCCATCAGCTTTGCCGAAGCCAGGGCAGGAGAGTAGGAACCGGAATCCCATATGACCAGATCGGGGCCCTTTCCGGACAAAATGTCAAGAGTAAGCTGTGTCTCCAGTTCCCCGGCCTCCATAATGGTTCCTTCCTCCCCATATTCCCTGATCTCCACATAGTAAGACGGACTGCTCTCATTATAGGCGCTGATCCGCTCCAAAACAGCGCGGTCAGGCTGTGTGACCACCGCTGTCACCACCTGGCGTCCGTTGGGACTGTTGGATGAACTGTCGGCAGCATCGCCCGCCGCACTGTTCTGCCCATCCACTCCGCCATCCGCTTGGCAGCCGGTGAGAAGGAGACAGACAAAATTTATGACCAACAAACAGCACAAGCCCTTTAACCCTATCATTTTCTTCATATAGTTTCTCTTTGCATTGCTTTTCTGTATCTGATCATCCGACGTGCTGTTTTTTTGTATACCACTTATCATATTTATAACTCCCTTCCATAATTTCACTGCACTTCTGATATCTATATTCCGAAAACTGCGTAACAGGCAGGCACTGAACTGTTACGCAGTTTTCACTGTACATGATATACTTTGCCCGTACAAACCCGGGAGTTCTCAACCGCATCTCCAAAAGGCTCTTATAGATCCTTTCTTTGCAATGTGCTGCTCTTCTCACATTTCTACGGGAACATAGTGGAACACATACTGTCCGCCCTCATAACTCATAATACACGCCCTGCCGTCCCACAAAAATCCCATGCCCAGAATGTCCTGACCATTTGTCACAATATTCTCCAAAGTCATCTCCTGTCTCAGTTCCGTGCCATCATAGCTCCAAATGCCATCTCCCATATTTGCCAGAAGAAGCTCTGTATCGGCACCCCCCTGCAGCACGGAAAATTTGGGACGCACATTGTTTTCCGGAAAATCCACACATTTTTCGATACTGCCGCTGCCAGGGTCGACAATACCCAGGAAATCGTTTCCTTCCACCGTGAATACACCATAAAGCGTCCCTGAGCGTCCTCTGCCGAAACCGATGATCTCACCACTGAAAAGGAGAGATTGAGCAGACTGATCCGCAACCTTTATCACCAGGATTTTACCTCCCGATGCAAAATAATAATTTCCTTCACGGTCGACTTCCATCCAACCGGGTATTATAACTCCTTCCCCCGCACACTCTGTTATGTCAAAGGACTGTTCCAATTCTCCCTCTCTGTCGATCACCCAGATCTCCGTTTTCCTGTATGTCACTGTTCCATCCGTCCTCTGCGACAACAGCAGATGCCACCTGCCCTGATCGTCTACACAGCCCCGGTATGCAAACATGTCTTCCGGAATTTCCAATGAGAATTGCTGTATTGCGTCTTCTTCCATGCCAATCCGTCCTGCAAAGTAATCCCCTCCCGCAGGGCTATTTCCGTCAAATTCTCCCAGGTAGCCGGTATTGTAGATGCTGTCGCCTCCTATAGTTCTGCAGGAACTCATGAAAGCGGCTCCCTGATAGGTCACCGTCGAAGCATCGGGATTCAGCTCCCTTTTCGGCTCCACCACATTACCGGAACCGTAAGGATCCTCTGCTCCCGCCGTGTCCCTTGTGTCACCTGAACCTTCCGTCTCACCCCGGTCTTCCGCTCCTCCCGAATTCGATATCCCTCTCCATTCATCGGTTCCCATGGCATTGATGTCCACGCCGCCCGAGAGAGGCACTGTCCTATCTTCCGGTTCGGCACCGCCGCCTGATTCCTGTTTTCCACAGCCTCCGAAGAAAAGCAGTACTATCACCACCACAAACAGCACCAGCTGTAATTTTCTGATCCTATCCAATACCAATTCCGCCATATGTAATACCCCCACTTTCTGTTTTCAGGCGCCCGCCCTCATGAATCATAGTATAAACAGACCCTGTCCTGAATTCAATAGGATTAAGGGAACCTTAAAACCTTTCGCCGCCGATTTAATCTGTTCTTCAAAAACCTTAACTTATTATTTCGCAATCTTCATAAAATCTTCATCTATTTGCATTGGCAAGTCGTCAGACTTATACCTGCGTCTTACTTTATTTTTTGTCAAATGGGATGCATAACTTTCAAAGTTGAATACAATAATACCATTTGCAGTATCACGCAAAGCATTTAAAGCGGTTGTGGAAGAAACTGCACCGATAAGGCAGGTCACACGGCAGCGGCAGTGATCACGCCTGTCATTTGGAGCCTGTGTTTTGTAATAA
>JAIEKC010000593.1:0-5465 GCA_029064505.1 Acetatifactor sp. | reverse complement strand
GCTTCATCGGGATAGGTAAATCCATGAAACATTATCCCCAGCGGGAATTCCGGGCAATCGTCATAGGCCCCCTCCCCGCTCCCGAAACGGCAGGGCTCCACATATCCCTGACACTCTCTTGTGCCCAGAAAGATGTCCCTTCTGCCGCCCTTTTCCAGCGCACGCTTTGCAATGAAAAAGTGTTTGTTCTCATTCCTGTCTTCTGTCAGATCCGTCCTGTTCTCATTCCACTCGAAATGGGCCTGCACCTGATACTCCACATTCGAAAGATATGTGTAGATTGAAAGCGTATTGCCTCCGCCATAATCTATGGGCCTGACAGCCTGAGACTCCGACCTGATCTGCTTCATGACCCGCACCCTGTCTATCACCCAGATAATGGTGGGCTTCCAGTAAATGCTCTCCAAAACGCCTTTCAGCGCCTGATAAGTGGGCACCTGATAAGAGAATTTCTCACCGCCCATTCTGCTGACGGGATCTGTGAAAAGCGCCCGCCGCCCTGTCAGTGAAAACTCAATGTTGTTCTTTTTCTCCATGCTCCTCCTTCCCGCCGCTTAAAACACGGCCTTTCAGTCATACGAAACCGTAAGGAACTGTCGCGGCATAATTTTTCAAACACGCTCTAAAACATTGTGGCATAGTAACGTCGGTTCCGTCACTAAAAAACATACTGCGGTATAGTATCACCGATTTCTCCGCTTAATCCTGTCCTGTCGTCATAATACATCTCATTCAGTACATACATATCCATTTTATCCTCCCACTGCACGATTCCTCTGCTCTCTCCCAGTTTTTTCAGTTCATACAACGGCACATTAACCACAAATTGCTGTGCCTCCTTCAACAGCCTCTTTATCTCCTGATAGTCCGAAGACCGCTGTATCTCTTCCCATATTTCCTGTCCCCGCCCTCTGCGCACGAAAACCGGGTTCCCGGCCGTCTCTATCACATTAAAGTGCTCTGCCGCTGTGCGGAACGCCTGATTCAGCGCTTTTCTCTTATAGCCGCTGTGCTTCACACCGGAACAGACCAGGCTGGCATTGTCGGAAAGCAGATCATACAGAGTATATTCGCTTACCTTCGGAATCCGGTAATTCATCTCCCCTTTCCTTGACCAAAAGTAATATTGGAAAAAGGTATGCATTGCTTTTTCGGACAACAGATCCTGATCAAAATTTTCCGGTCTTCTGTCAAATTCGCTTAACAGCCTTTCCGTCTGTCTTGCTCCTTCCCTGATGTCCTTCAAATGCATCAGAGATTCCAGTTCGGCACTGGGATTGACAATATATGTCACTTCCACTTTTCTTTTCCCCTCACGGTTGCATCTCCCCGCCGCCTGCACTATGGAATCCATTCCCGCCAGAGAACGGATCACACAGGAGAAATCAAAATCTATTCCCGCTTCGATCAGCTGTGTGCTGACTACTATTATTTTCTCTTCAGATGCCAGTGCCGCCCTGATTTCTTCAATGATCTCCTTTCTGTGAGCAGCATAAAGCCTTGTGGAAAGATAGTACAATTTAAATTCCTCCCCCGCCCTTCGGATGAGTTCATTATATACCGTAAGCGCCGACTGCTTTGTATTCATGACCACTAACACACTGCCGCTATCCTCTCCCCTGCTCCATGCAAGCTCCGCCAGTTCCTCGCCGGAATAACCGTTGTTTTTCAGCATCGCTTTCACCTGTACACGTTTAAAAGCATTCACGGCCTCCTTCGGGATCTCCACCAAACCGGACGGCTGTGCCATTTTCACAGGATACACCGGTTTCTCCAGTTCTCCCAGAAGGGGCTGCGTCGCGGTACAGAGCACACAGGTACATCCGCAGATTCCGGACAGGAAATTCACCAGACTGTTGAACAGAGCTATCTGTTTGATGGGAAGTGTCTGTATTTCATCAAAGATGATCACAGCATTCTGAAACTGGTGTGCCGGCCGCAGATTCCTTGTTCCCTCCGCGAAAAATGTGTTCAGAAATCTTACCATCGTTGTTATCACTACAGGCTCCGCCATTCTCTGTGTCCAGAAGCTCTTGTCTGCCGCTGTCTTATCTGACTCCACATTATCTGCCGCTGACTTATCTGCTGCCCTGTCCGCCTCCGCATTGGAATGCAGCTCCAGAATATTGTCTTCTACCAACACATCCAACTCATCCTGACTTATTGCCGCCCTGATACTTTTCACCGTCTGGTCGATGATGGACAAATACGGTATGATATAAAATATCTTACTCTTTTTTTGATTCACACAGTGGGTGAGCGCAAACCGTAATGATGCCAGAGTCTTCCCTGCTCCTGTAGGACAGGATAGCGTATAGATTCCTCCTTTTCTGTTTCCGGCCTCCCTGCAGCCCTCAGAAATGTGATTTCTCCAGACATTGAGAATGCTTGCGGATGAACTCTTTTTCTGCAGGCTCTTTTCCAGATTGCCCAGGAAATACCGGAATAAGTATTCTCTCGCCGCGCCGCAGTCATTTTCCTTTTCCGAAACGGATAAAAAATCAGACGCCGTGCTTCCCCCGCTCAACGCACTGTCAAGCCAGTCCGCATCCACCAACGCCGACAACAGCATCTTCTGGAACATTCCCAGAAAAAAGCTTGCTTCTTTGTAATCCTCTGTCTGTTCCCTTACTTTCCGAAACAAAGCTCCCGCCTCTTCATATGCCCGGTTCAGCAGCTCCTGCAGTTTTTCCCCTGAAATGATCTCCTCCCGGAAGCAGGCTTCTATCTCCTGCAATTCCTCTTCCCTGCAGTTCATGCGGTTCTGATATCCGTCTTCGCCCTTTGGGGAAATATTATCCGGCAGATCCGCATGATGGGAGAAAACCGCCTCACACATGGCCTGCAGGGCAAACAACTTTTCCAGATCACCGGATTCCCCCGCATTCACCGCTATTTTGTTCAAAAGTACTGCTCCCCCCGAGGCATGTCCGCCTTTCTGTCCGGGATCCGGCTGCCCTGCCCATATGGCTTCCATGCGGGTCTGGAAGTCCCTGCCTGCCTTGCCGGCATCGTGCATCAGCCCTGCCAAATATCCCATGGACGGACAGCCGATATGCTTCATGTATTCGCTGCATAACAGGGCCACATGCTCCAAGTGCTCTTTCAGATCCTGCACAACTGTTCCTCCGGCCATTTCTGATATATGTGCAATTTTCAATACACTTTCCCTCCTCCCGGATCATAATTTCCCAATCACTTAGCCGCCTCATAAATTCAAAATTCGTTCAGTCATGTCCTGATCGGACTGATTGTTTATATAACACTTTTCTAAATAAAGTTTCTTGATTACCATTTTATTTTACATAATTATATCATAACTTCTTCCTATGTCAACATAGATATATTATGATTCTATTAAAGTGATTTTTATCCGTTTACTTCAAGCCATAAATGTGTTATCCTTTACCTGTCAAGAACATCTTGCGGATTGAAAAAATAGCATCATCATAAAAGAGTTTCCCATAATTGCTGTCAGCAGAAAATGGAAAACTCTTTTAAATTGCAATACACTTTCATTCCAAAAAAATCTACCCGGAGTCGAACCATACCTTTTCGGTCATACTCATTTTTTCCTCTTCCACAGCAAAGCCAACAAAAGGCGCAACAGTTCAGACAGGTCAATGAACTGTCACGGCGATGCACACTTCGCGAGAGGTACTATCTGCACCGTTACCAGAAGGCTGCATATATCTGAGATCCGCATCCATTCTTCCTTGACAACAGATTCCCCGCGTAATACGATATAGTCAACAACCCTGCTGCGGCAGCGGCGCATCCGTCTTGCGGCGCTGCAGGCGGCAGGGTATAGTTGTGACCCGCACGGCATCCGCCAAATATACATGCAGGTACGGCTACACGGCTCATTGCCCGCGGGAATCAGACCCGGGTAACCTATGCGATTGGAGAAACTATATAAATATGCGAATTTTTAAGAAAACCATGATCTTTTTCTGTATGACTACACTGTTGATCTGCCCACAGCCCATAACGGTTCATGCGTCTGTTCAAAACACAGTCACCGAATATCAGGCAGAGGCGGAGGCTTTTGTCCGAGACTGTTATGAGACGCTGACCGAAGAAACTCTTGCCCTGTTACCGGAAAGAACGGACAGCAGTATTGACAGCGTCGATCTCCACAAATATCTGGCGCATTATAAAGCTGTATTTGAATGCGGACTTCAGGGATATGACAATATTGCTACTACCGTTTACTCTTTATCGGACGAGAATTATCAGGTTGTTCTGGTTCAGTATGATGCGCTCTTTGAGGGCATCGACGCCGCGCTTCCCGGTTTCTCCACAGAACTGGTTCACAGACAGGATGACGGCCAATGGAAACTCTTTGCTCCTGACTCTTCCATTCCTTTACAGTTATCTGACGAGATAACACAGATCATGGCGTCCTCAGAGGAATTTATTTCCATCACAAACGAAGTATCGCTGAAATTTGAAAGCACCATACAGAATGATCCGGATATTGTGCTCCGGCTTTCTGATCTGTCAAATAAAATAATCGCATTGACCGCTCAGTATCTGCAAGACGATTCTGACAGCTTTCTGAATACCCCTACCCAAAAAGATTCCTCCGAAAAAAAAATTCCCGACACCTACACCGTTCAAAAAGGAGACTGCCTGTGGCATATCGCTGAGGATCTGTTTGGCGACGGAATGCACTGGATAGAATTGTACGAAAATAACAAAGAATCGATCGGTGACAACCCGGATCTGATCCTCAGCGGATTGTTATTGCGGCTTTATTAAGGACTGTTATCCTGATCCACACTGCCTGTCAATATGCCTATGCAAGCCCCCGCTTTCCATACAGCACAGAAAAGAGCACTCCGAAAACTGCAATGTTGCAAAACAGGATGACCACATTCTGCATACAATTTTCTCCGCTTGCCAGTCTGTCCACCAGAATGCGGATCTGTTCCGTGTATGTAAATTTCGCGATCTTTTCCATCTTCTCATTGAACATGGACAGCATCGGCAGAAAGGAAAATAGCATCATCACCGGAACCGTGACCGACGTGGCCGCCATCTGGTTACCGCTGCCTACACCGATCGCTGCTCCCAGAACAACGGATGCAACGATCCCTGCTGCCATGATCAGCAAAAAGAGAACTCTCTGATACGGAGTGACGTTTTCCAGCAGTCCGCAGAACACCGCCCCTCCCAGCATACACGCCGTGAACACATAACTGCCTGTACCCGCAAGATACTGCCGCGGCGTGACATCCGCCATCATCAGCACTCTCAGGGTATTTTTCTCCTTCTCTTCCGAAATGATCGCGGAGATGCTGACCATCGGCGCCATTCCTGTATACATGGAAGCAAAAAGCATCACAAAGAAATTCTCCGGCATGCCTTCTATCTTTATCGACTTTACCATAATGACACTCAACAGCGGGAACATGACAAACTGTATCAGCACTGCCTTATTTTTCAAAGTATCCTTTAAC
>JAIEKC010000592.1:0-11936 GCA_029064505.1 Acetatifactor sp. | reverse complement strand
ATCTATAACCGTGTCGGTTAGTTCATCTTATAAATTCAACCAATAGTAGAAGTTAAAATATATTATTGTAGTTACTTTCTGATATTGATACCGAGAATCCTATTGAAGATTTATTGGACAAAGAAAGCAAAAAATGCAAAATGACAGGCCAACAGAATTAAGAAGACTTTTTTAAGTTTAGACACTTTTCCGCAGTCTCATCAAGAGCGAAACGAGGACAGATATGCCGAAAAGAGTTACAGACAATTGTTGATCGATAACTATATTGCTATCTTCGCATTGACGAACCGCCAAAACGGTTTATGTGGTAACGATCTCCCGGAATCTCTTTGTGCCTGATTTTGCGAGAAGATTTTGTCAGTGATAGATCAGCCTCTTCACCCCATGATAAATCCCGGAAAAAGCTTTGCTCTCCGCCATGGCCCTGCGCAGCGGCGCCAGAGTACAGGCCATCACGGCCCTGTATCTGAAAAGCTCTGCCCTACTCATATAAGCGGCAGTGATCTGTCTGTGCTCCTGTCTGTCCCGTTTCCGGTTCTCCCGGCTCTCCGAGTAGCCGCCGCCCTCATAGGAGGCCGCCGCAAAATCCATATGCACGAACTTCGCCCCTGCCTTATAATAGCACCACAGGAAATGGTCGTAATCGGCCCGGATCCGAAAGACGGGATCATAGGGCTTATCCAGACAGAGCTTCCTGCTGTAAAAGCAGGTCTGATGACAGGGAATATTGCGGTAACAGGCAAATCCATTGATATGGGGTGGTGAAGCGATCACCACCCCGTTTTTCTCTCCCAGTGTATCCCCATACAGTATCAGTCCGGACAGATCCGTCCCCTGCGCCGTTTCCTCATCTATGTAAGAAGAGGTGCGCTCCAGTACTTTTCCGTCCGGGAAGAAATCCCCGCAGTTTAAGAACAGCACGAAATCTCCCTCCGCATGGGAGACGGCCTGATTCATCGCCTCATAGATGCCCCCGTCCTTCTCCCGGTAAAGCCGTATCCTGGGATCTCTGCGCATGGCCTCCACAGAGCCGTCCCTGCTGCCGCCGTCCTTCACCACGACCTCATAATCCGTACAGGTCTGGGCCAGAATACTGTCCAGCGTCTGATTCAATTTATCTCCCGGATTCAGGCACACTACAACCACTGTAAATCTCATAAAAACCCTCATTTCCGCGCTGCTGCCTGCGCAGAAACGACTTTACGGCACGCAACGCGCAGACATAGACCGCCGTGTGAAATACATCTTCACAATATATTCTTCTCCTTATGCAGAAGCAGCAGACTGACCGCCATAACCGCCAGAAATACAATGCATACCGGCCAGCTCACCAGTCCGGACACCGCTAGACTGGTGTAAGTCAGACAGTAGGACAGCACATTTGCCATAATATGTACGATCACGGGCATACGGAAGTCCCCAAAATATTCATAGGCATAAGCGATGATACAGCCGATCAGAAAAGCATAGATCGCCTGTACGGTATTCATGTGATAAAGCCCAAACATCATGGAACAGAGAAAGATTGACATTCTCACCGTCATTCTGCGTCTCATGCAGTTATAAATGATTCCCCGGAATAAAATCTCTTCCACATAGGGCGTCACAAAACCATAGCACAGCAGTCCCAGCCACATGGCCGCGGAATACTGATCTTCCGCCACCGCCTGATACGTGGCAGAGTTGTCCAGCATACCGGAAAGAGAAAGCAGCATATTAAAGCCAAGCACCGCCCCCACAACAGCCAGTCCCAGGAACAGATAACACTTTGCAGGATCACCCTTGATGTGCAGGAGCCTCATACTGTCCGCCGCCTTACTCAGGGTACGCCTTGACACCTTCCAGAGAACCGCAAGACCTGCCACAAATCCCGCTATCTGCATCAGTGTACCTGCGTTTCCCGTCAGAGCCACCAGCTGCCCCGTCTCGTCGTGCACAAAGAGAAAAGAGCCCACGGGAATGGTATTTCCTACGGTCTGCAGCAATATCCCCATGATATTGACTGCCAGTGCCTTCACCATAACAAACAGCAGCAGCGGGAAAAACAGCTGCCATATCTTTTGGAAGGGTGTCAGCACCTGCTGTTCCTCCGCTCCTCTCAGCAGGAATTTCTCCAGTTCCTCCACAGAGCGCACGATATAATCCGCCTTTGCCGCCTTCAGTTCCTCCATACCGCCATAACCATAGGTGACTCCCACGCTTTCCACTCCCGCCTTGCGCGCTCCCTCTATGTCATAGCTGCGGTCTCCGATCATATAGACCTGGGTCCTGTCCACCGGCTGATCCCCGAAGAGCTGCTTTAATGCCTCCTCCACTACCTCATCCTTATTGACCCGCGTACCGTCCAGCTCGCTTCCCACCACCACTTTGAAGAATCTTTTGATGTTAAAATGTTCCAGTATCTTTTCCACATAAACAGTGGGCTTGCTGGATGCCACAGCCAGAAACATTCCCTTTGACATAAATCTCTGCAGCATCTCGGAAATGCCGGGATAAATCTCATTCTCATAGAGTCCCTTATCCCGAAAGCGCTCCCTGTACTTTACCACAGCCGCCTCCGCCTGTTCCTCCGTGAAATCATAGGATTTCATAAAGCTGTCCTTTAAAGGCGGCCCGATAAAAGACTCCAGTTTATCCAGATCAGGTTCCTCAATCCCAAACGAAGAGAGCGCATACTGTACACAGGTACAGATCCCCTCCTTGGGGTCCGTCAATGTTCCATCCAGATCAAATAATAAATATTTCTTCATCCTAACCTCCATATCGCCGTTCTGCGGCGGTTTAAAATTCCACGGAACCGACGTCTCAATGATAAACCGTGTTTTCCCGTATTTTCCGCCGTTCCGATGCAGCCGCATGACCAAGTCATAACATCCGACACCTCCTGACGCCGTACCCCGTGTCCGGACGCGCCTGAAGCACTTCGCGCATCAGCTCTAAAAACTTCTTATCTTATCATTTCCGTCATCTGCCGTATTCTCGATCCGGACAATTTTCACGTCATATCCCACCGTCTCGTTTACCTGAACATGGGCGGTATCTCCCTCCTTTTTCCCTAGGAGCGCCTTGCCCAGCGGACTCTCGTTGCTGATCATATTCTCCAGCGAATTTCCTCTCACAGTGGTGACGATCCTGTAAGTCTCCACCGTCTGATCATCCACAAACTCAACGGTGACGGTATTGTTGATCCCCACCTCGTCCTCCGCGGAATCCTCCGAGATCACTTTCGCCGTCCTGATCATCCTCTCCAGATAACGGATCCTGCTCTCGTTCTGATTCTTTACCTTCTTCGCCGCGTGATACTCAAAATTCTCGCTGAGATCTCCGTGGGCCCTGGCTTCTTTCACATCTTCCAGCGCCCTAGGGCGCACCACCAGTTTACGGTACTCAATCTCCTCCTCCATCTTCCTGATATCACCGGGTGTCAATTCATCGTACATAATACTTTTTCTCCATTCCAGTTCCGTCCCGAAACGAAACTGCCCCTGATGAAGAAGTGATATTCAGCCGTCCTGCGTCTGAAATCCCTTCCGGTCGTTTCCGTTCCAAGAAAGAATGCTATTTTTAAACCTGAATACCGTATATCACCGCCACCGCCAGAATAATCTGGATAATGGCAAACCGGAATACCGTCTGGGTATTCGACCAGCCCCAGACCTTACGCACATGGTCATGCAGCGGTGTCCGCGTATTCTTTAAGATGCGGATCTTCAAAAACCTCAGCAAAGCCACCTTCACCAGTCCCAGACCGCCGTCCAGGATCAGCACCAGCGCTGCAGGAATATACAGCACGGGAGAGCCTGTCTTCAATATGGCAATACTGATGAACAGCCCCATGGCCCGGGAGCCCGCATCCCCCATCATCAGGCGGCTGGGCGTGGCATTATACCAGAGATATCCCAGAATGCAGACCGCAAACAGCAGGATCAGAAAAGAGAAGTCCTGACCCTTGTCCAAAATCCGGGCAATCACATAGATCGTCATAAGGGTAATGATCGTCAAAGTCCCTGACAGCCCGTCCACCCCGTCGGAACAGTTGGTCACGTTCACAGAGCCCCACACCAGAATCACGACCAGTATGGCAAACAACACCGGCGGTATCGTCACCTGCACATGGAACAGCGCCAGTTCAATGGTATTGGGATTATATTTCAAAAAGGTCATCGCCACCAGGGCCGCCACACACAGATCCAGAAATCCCTTCTTATATTCTCCCCAGGGCATCCTGGAGGAATCATCCAGAAATCCCGTCATCATACATATGATCGTCAAGATCAGATAGATTGCCGTCTCCGGCTTCATAGGCGCAAAGAGGAAAGCCGCCACCGCAAAAGCCAGGACAAAAATAATACCGGCCCCCCTTGGTTTTCCCGCAGAGAGCTTTCCGTCATGGGCAAACTCTCTTCCCCCGTCCTTGGGAAGCAGGTCCGCCAGCTTTGCGGTGGCAAAAACAGTGACCGCAAAGGCAAAAATAATACCGGCAAGCGCCAGCAGAGAACCGTAAGTTTCCGGAATCATAAAATGTAACATAGCCGCTCCTATCTCAAAATATATTATATAAGGCCATTGTCAGAAGGTTCATCCGTATGATGGCCGTTCGGCCCCTGAATGCCTTGAATATGGACTTATTTTACCATACTTTTCCCCCATTCACCATATCCTTATATGAAATTTCATGAATAAAGTTCCCAATACGCTATTCCTCCTCCGGTATGGATATTTTATGAAAAACTTTTTCCCGCACCGGATAGTCTTCCCTTATCCGCCGCTGTGCATTCTCCACCGCATCACGAAATCCCTGAGCGGACAGCCGGAGCGCGCCTGCACCCCAGATGATCATCTGCTCCAGTCTGTCGGAGGTGGCCACCGTCACATTGGCTTTCTTCGCGATCTTGTGTACGGTCTTCTCGATATATTGATCCGCCGTCTCGGCTTCTTTTGTGTACACCACATGGATATTGTGATATTTCATCACGGAACCGGGATTTCCCTTCACCTTATAGGCGTCAAATACCAGGATCAGCGTTACGCCCTGACAGCCCTGATAATTGCAGCAGATATCCATGAGCCGGTCCCTTGCGCTGTCAATGTTCACCTCCGACAGACTTCGCAGGTCTTCCCATGCAAAAATAATGTTATAGCCGTCCACCAGCAGGTATTCTTCCTTCTGTTCCGCAGGGCGCAGTCTGTACTCCTTCTCCTCCTGCTTCTCCCGCCCGCCATAGACGGTACTTCCCGTATTCCTCCTATGGTATCTGTAGGGCTCGCAGTCCTGTCTGCTCTTGCCGTAGGTCCGCTGAAAGATCTCCTCTATCTCCTCCTGTGTGATATAGTCCGATCTGCGGCTCCCGCTGTCCCCCTGCTTTCCCCTGGGGCGCCATCCTGCCGCTCCTGAGGCTTTCCCGTTTCCCACTGCCCTTTGGGTTTTCGCCATATGGGGATCTCCCGCAGTTTCCCGGAAGCCTGTCTCACCTGAGACTCCCGCAGTTCCCCGAACCCCCGTCTCATCCGGGAAGCCTGTATACATTCCGTTCCTGATCCGCGATGCATCCTCCGGTGCATCTTCCGTTTTAGAAAGACCGGCCCATCCGCTCTCCACATGGGCATATTCCGGCACCTGCCGCCAGTCCACCAGAAACCCGGCTCCATGGGCACAGAAGACGGAGGAGGAAGGATTTTCCGGATCGCTGTCAGGATCATAGTCAAACCGGGCAAGCACTTCCTCCGTATCATGGCAGGGTTCATATCCTTTCAAAGCGCATGAAAATCTGCCATGCCCCCTGGTATAGGCACTGACCTCCCGCTGATATCCGTCCGCCTCCGCTGCCGGTACACTGCCGGTCAGAACGCTGTTCTCCCCCTCCGTCACAGGGCTGTCAAAGCTGCCGTGCATTCTCCGGATATCCGACATTGCCCTGCCCAGCTGTTCCGTCGGCACTTCCAATGTGTAGGAAAATACCGGCTCCAACAGGACACTCTCACACTGCATCAGCCCCTGACGCAATGCCCTGTAGGTAGCCTGGCGGAAATCGCCCCCTTCCGTGTGCTTCTGATGGGCACGCCCTGCAATGAGCGTGATCCGCATATCTGTGATGGGCGAACCTGTAAGCACACCCAGATGCGTCTTCTCCTCCAGATGGGTCAGCACCAGTCTCTGCCAGTTCAGATCCAGTTCGTCCACACTGCATGCGGAAGCAAACTCCAGGCCGCTGCCCGGCTCCCCCGGCTCCAGCAGCAGATGCACCTCCGCATAATGGCGCAGGGGCTCGAAATGCCCGATGCCCTCCGCGGCGGAAAGGATGGTCTCCTTGTACACAATGCTGCCGCTTCCAAATTCCGCCTCCAGTCCGAACCGCTCCCGGATCAGACTTTTTAAGACCTCGATCTGAACCTCTCCCATGACCTGCACATGGATCTCACCCAGAGCTTCTTTCCAGACCACCTGGAGCAGGGGCTCTTCCTCCTCCAGTTGGCGCAGCTGTCCCAGAACCTTCACCGCGTCGGCTCCCTCCGGCAGGATCACCTGATACGTCAGCACCGGAACCAAAATGGGCTGACTACTGCCGTTCTCATAGCCCAGACCCTGCCCCGCAAAGGTTCTCTTCAATCCGGTGACCGCACAGATCCCTCCCGCTTCCACAAGATCCGCCGTCTCATAACCTGCCCCGTTATAGATCCTGATCTGATCCGCCTTTTCTTCCCAGACCTCCCCGGCAGTTGAAGCACTGCCCCGGTTATCCACAATCATCTTTACTTTCAGCGCACCGCCAGTTATCTTGAGATGGGTCAGGCGATTGCCCGCCGAATCTCGGGAGATCTTATACACTCTGGCGCCGAACTCGATTCCGTACTCAGGAAGCACTGCAAATCTCCGAATACCTCTCAGCAGCTCCTCCACTCCCTGCAGATGAAGCGCCGTTCCGAAAAAGCAGGGAAATACTTTTCTTTTCCGGATCGCCTCCGCCACAGACTCCTCGGAAAGTCCGCCTGTCTCCAAATATTCCTCCATCAGCTCTTCGTTGCACATGGCGAGATTTTCCAGAGCTTCCTCACCGCCGGGCACCTGACCCTCCAGAGATACATTGTCCTGCTCCGTAATATCCGGATAAAACTCCACACAACCCTCATCCAGCCTCCGCTGCAGCTCCCGGAGCAGCGCCTCCCTGTCCGTCCCCGGCTGATCCATCTTGTTGACAAAGAGAAACACGGGAATCCCATATTGCTGCAACAGCTTCCACAGCGTCTGAACATGTCCCTGCACCCCGTCCGCTCCGCTGATGACAAGAATACAATAATCCATCACCTGCAGCGTTCTCTCCATCTCCGCGCTGAAATCCACATGTCCGGGAGTGTCCAGCAGCGTAATATCCAGCCCCTCCCATTTCATAGGGGCCTGTTTGGAGAAAATAGTGATACCCCGCGCCCGCTCCATGGAAAAATTATCCAGAAAGGCATCCTTATGATCCACTCTGCCCAGTTTACGCAGTTCCCCGCAGGTATATAGCATTCCTTCCGCCAGTGTGGTCTTTCCCGCATCCACATGGGCACATATTCCTATCACAAGTTTATCACTCCGCATATATATGGCTTTCCTTTCACCTTTTCCTTGACACTTCCTCATATAAGGTTTATATTAATTACGGTTCCCTGTCAACCTTGAAATATCATTTTTTTCAAGTCCGGCCGGGAATGAACCGTTATTGTTCACACAGTGCCATCACGGAGCGTTTTTACATACCGGCCCCCTGTCTGCCCTCTTCGGGCACTCAGATCAGGATTGTGAAGGCAGCCGCTGGGGGCGGCGTGAACCATGACAGAACAATTCCATATAACCGCTAGGGGAGCACACTGCTGAGATTGGAGAAAGCTGCCGTCGGACACAATGTGAGCCGAAACAGATCTTCTCCTGACCCTCATCACTTGAACCGGATAATACCGGCGTAAGGAAGCAAAAACAGCCTGTAATACCTGCCGACAGGCCTTATTGTGCCCCTCCTTAGCCAATTGACAAGGAGGATTTTTTATGTCTGATTTCTTTGCATTTCCCACTGAGGAAAACACCTTTCAACTGACCGTCCCCGGTATCATCACCGTGACAGTCCTGATCCTGCTGCTCATTGCAGCCGCAATCCTGTTCCGCTCTGAAAAAGGGAGCACAACCAGAACAAAAATGGCCACAAAGCAGCTTGTCTTCTCCGGTGTGGCCATGGCACTGGCCCTGGTGGCCTCAGAGATCAAATTCGCCAGACTGCCTTTCGGCGGTTCCATCACCCTGTTCAGCATGTTCTTTGTCGTTCTGATCGGATACTGGTATGGGGCAAAAGCCGGCCTGCTCACCGGTTTTGCCTATGGTCTGCTGCAATTTGTACTGGATCCCGTATTTTATTCCCCCTGGCAGATGATCGTGGATTATCCCCTGGCATTCGGAGCCCTGGGCCTGTCCGGTTTCTTCAGTGACAGGAAACACGGACTTCTGACCGGCTATATCGCGGGAGTGCTGGGCAGGTATCTCTTTGCCCTCCTGTCGGGGGCCATCTTCTTCGCCGCCTATGCTCCTGTCCAGACACCCCTGGGTATCCTTACATACAATCTGGTCTACAACGCTTCCTACCTCGCTCCGGAGGCAATTGTCACCGTTGTCCTTCTGGCCATCCCCGCCGTAAAGAACGCTCTGGTGAAAGTGAAGAAGCTGGCCACGGAATAGTATGAGAAGAGCTTGTATTTTGGTTGTCTGCATCCTATAATGATTACGGTACATTTTCTGCACCCTGCAGGAGCGGCGGTCCGAATATGACCGCCCCACTTATAATACAGTCGGAGCAACCCATGGCCACGGGGCATGGGTTGCAGAGAGGAAAATAACCATGTACAGGATTGGGATCTGTGATGACGATAAGGAGCTCTGTTCCGGATTAGAAGAACAAATATACCATATTGCAGGAGAATTGTCCGTGAAAGTCGAAGTCGAGGTGTGGTACTCCGGTGAAAGTATCCTGAACGATCTGGGGAATGACACGCTGTTGGATCTGATCTTTCTGGATATTGAACTGGTTCACAGAAACGGGATATCGGTAGGCAGATTCATCCGTGACGAGATGGATGACATGCAGACCCATATCGTGTATATTTCCTCAAAACAAAGCTATGCCATGCAATTGTTCCGGATCCAGCCGCTTGACTTTCTGATCAAGCCCGTATCCGATGAACAGTTAAGGGAAGTCCTCTCCAGGAGCCTTCGCCAAAAGCGGGATCCTGACATTTTCTTTGAGTATCAGACCGGAAGTACCGTACGCAGGATCCCCACAAGGGATATCGCCTGGTTCATGAGCATGGACAAAAAGATCAGGCTCGTGACCAGGAACGGCGAAGAGGAATTTTACGGAAAGCTGAAAAACATTTCGGAAAAGCTTCCGTCTGATTTTCTGATGATACATCAGTCCTACATCATCAATCGGCTGTACGTCAGCGAATACTCCTACGAATCCGTAAAAATGTCCGACGGCACTGTTTTAAGCATCAGTAAGCCCTACAGAAAAAATACAAGAGAGAAAATAAAACAATATCGGAGAGCGGAAATAAATGGTGAATTATAATGTGTTATCAGGATCCATCGTAAATATTCTGCACGTACTGCTGATAAAGAAACTGATGGATCTGTTTCTTCCCGCGGAGGATGGGGACGGGAAAAGATTGCAGGCCGGATTTGTCCTCTATTACCTGCTGACCACCGCTGTATACAGTATTGGGGGCATATCCGTGCCTTATGAGATATGCAATTATCTGGGAATGACGGTACTTACGCTTTTCTGTCAGGGGACATGGAAAAAGCGGCTCTGGGTATCGCTGGTACTGTTCAGTATGGATATGGCGTGTTCTCTTGCGGTGTATTTTGCCTTTGGACAGAATTTCATCATGAATCAGCTGGCGATCCAGACGCTTCTGCTCCTGATCTGTTTCACGGTCATAAACCATATAACCTGCCCGGCAGACAGCAGGGAAATCGCTTTTGACAAATGGCAGACCTGTATTCTCATCGTGATCCCCGCCACAAGCGTATTTATTCTATGTACTTTGCTGTATGGGGAATCCGGTGGTACGGAGGCGCTGCTGATATGCATTTCCACTCTGATCATCAACCTGAGCGTGTTTTACCTTTATCATGTGATGGTGGAAAACTACAGGAATTTAAGGGAAAGTGACATATACCGGCAGCAGACATACGCATACCGGAATCAGCTGGATGTGATCATGGAGTCACAGAACCGCATTCGGTCTTTAAGGCATGATATGAAGAACCACATACTGGCGCTGCAGATGCTTTTGCAGAAAAAGGACTGGGAGGAAGCCGACAGGTATCTGAGCTCCATGCAGGATTTCATGTCCAACCCGTCGGAGTATGTCACCACCGGAAACGATACCATGGACAGCCTGTTAAACTATAAGCTGCAAAGGGCAAATGATGTTTTAAACACGGTGGAGGCCAGGGTGAACATACCCGAAAAGCTGATACTGCACTCCTTTGACTTAAATGTGGTACTGGGAAATCTGCTCGACAACGCGATCGAGGCGGCAGACCGGACAGAAGAGAAAAAGCTGAAAATAGCCGTCAAACTTGAGAAAGGAATTCTGTTCATCCATATCCGCAACAGCTGCCGGGACATCGCCAACGGAAAGATACAGTCTCTGGAAACAACGAAGGAGGACGCGCCGAATCACGGAATAGGTCTGGGCAATGTGCGGAGGATCATTGAAAAATATCACGGAGATATGGATCTGGTCTGTGAAAACGGAAATATGAAAACGGACATCATAATGTACATCAAAGAGATGTGAGCAGCAAATGAATCAGTTTTAGAGTTATTTTCGGCAAAAATATGGTCTGATTTCGCCAAACGTCAGAATTTCGTCTCCTGCGCAGTATAATAAGTCCATATCCGGGACGATCCGGAACCGGATGGCCATCCACGCGGCTGTGAAGCAGTTAGGATTATAAGACTCTATTCGCGGCATAGAGCGGCGGAATGGCTGTCCCACCCGTAGTTGTGAAGTGATCGCGAAACATTCTTTGTCAGAATGTGCATGGCAAATGATATTGAAAATCCACAGCCGCCAAAGAATCTTTTCGCATTATCAGGCACAAAGAGATTCCGAGAGTCTATTATGGAACACAGGAGGCAGAATATGAGAAAAAGAACCTTATCTATGACAATGGCAGTGATTTTATGTGCATCCGTGCTTTCGGGCTGTCAGAAAGCACCCCAGGTATCGGATGACAGCGAGATCCCCCACGCGCAGAGTTCGCTTGACCGGCAGGTCTCAGATATCGCGGGGGAAGGCACGGAAGCCGCACCGCCCGGACAGCAGTCAGGCGGCTTTTATGAGGGAACCATAGGGACAACAGACAATAAAATGCATATCAGCGCCCAGATCCCGGTTATTCCGGCAAACGTATATCAGATCACGCTGAAGCCCAATGAGGACCTTGACATGGATGCGCTGACGGCATTTCTTGACAGCCCCGGCGGCAACATAGAGGATACGTCGCAGGAGCTGCTGGACAGTATCGAAGAATCGGATTATGTGAACACACATGATACCGGTGAAGGAATGCTTCTTTATTCAAAATTCGGCGACCACAGCGCACTGCAGCTTACCGACGGGGAGAGCGAGGCTTCGTTTACAAATCATACAAGCGCGGGATACATTGACTATGATCTGAGGGATACCTATTTGCCAAACGCCCAGACTCCAACGGATATTCCCGTCGGACAGACGGACACGGGTGCCGGTTTTTCCATAAAAGAGGCGGAGCAGATTCTGTGGGGGAGACTGGAGACGTTGGGCATAACGGAGATTTCTTTTCAAAAGATTGTGTTCAACGAAGGAAACGGATATCATTATTATTCTCTCGATTTTGTTCCTTCCTATGAAGGGAC
>JAIEKC010000591.1:0-1929 GCA_029064505.1 Acetatifactor sp. | reverse complement strand
CCATCATTATGTTCAACGTGACGGATTTCACCGATACCATGACGGTCAAACTTTTCGCAAAAAACGAACAGGTCGGGGAGATCACCGGCGGCATCAAACAGGGTGCCTTTGTAAAGATAAAGGGACTGAGCGTAATGGATAAATTTGATCACGAACTGACCATCGGCTCCATTGCGGGGATCAAGAAGATACCGGACTTTACCACTACCCGCATGGATACGGCTCCTCACAAGAGGGTGGAGCTTCACTGTCATACCAAGATGAGTGATATGGATGGTGTTTCGGAGGCGAAGGCTATTGTAAAACGGGCCTTTAAGTGGGGGCACCGCGCCATTGCCATCACGGATCACGGTGTTGTGCAGAGTTTTACGGATGCGAACCATGTGTGGGACGACCTGTGGAAGGAGGAAAAGAAAAAGAGGGAGCAGGCGGGCGATGCGCATCCGGATAAACAGGACTTCTTTAAGGTAATCTATGGAGTGGAAGCTTATCTGGTGGACGATCTAAGGGAAATTGTTACCGGGGATAAGGGACAGTCACTGGATGAAAGTTTTGTGGTGTTTGATATTGAGACAACAGGTTTTTCTCCTGTCAATAACCGTATCATCGAGATCGGTGCAGTGAAGGTGGTCGATGGGGAGGTCGTTGACCGGTTTTCGACATTTGTGAACCCGCAGACCCCCATCCCTTTTGAGATCGAGAAGCTCACCGGCATCCGGGATGATATGGTGGCGGATGCGCCTTTGATCGAAAGCGTGCTGCCGCAGTTCCTCCGATTTTGTGACAGCTGCGTGCTGGTGGCGCATAATGCCAATTTTGATATGAGCTTTATCATGGAGAATTCCAGAAGACAGGGACTGCCCACCGAGTACACCTATGTGGATACCGTGGGTATTGCCAGGGTGTTATTGCCCAATCAGTCCAAGCATACGCTGGATGCGGTGGCAAAGACTCTGAACATTTCTCTGGAAAATCATCACCGGGCGGTGGATGACGCGGAGTGCACCGCATGGATCTTTGTGAAGTTCATTCAAATGCTGGCAGAACAGGATGTTCACACTCTGGCGGAGGTGAACGCCATGGGGGCGGACAGTGAGGCTCTGGTGAAGAAGCTGCCTTCCTATCATGCCATTATCCTGGCAAAAAATGATCTGGGACGCATTAACTTATACCGTCTGGTTTCGGCCGCCCATCTGACTTATTTCAGCAGGCATCCCCGGATCCCGAAAAGTATGGTCATGAAGTACAGAGAAGGGCTGATCCTTGGAAGTGCCTGCGAGGCAGGAGAGCTTTACCGGGCTTTGCTGGACGGCCAGAGTGACATACAGATTGCAAGACTGGTCAATTTTTATGACTATCTGGAGATACAGCCCTGCGGAAACAATAAATTTATGATTGCCTCCGAGAAAATCCGGAATATCAATTCCATGGAGGACATACAGAACGTGAACCGCCAGATCGTGAAGCTGGGAGAGCAGTTCCATAAACCGGTGGTGGCTACCTGTGATGTCCATTTCCTGGACCCCGAGGATGAGATATACCGTCGTATCATTATGGCGGGAAAGGGTTTTGAGGATGCGGACGATCAGGCTCCGCTGTTTCTGCATACCACGGAGGAGATGTTGGAGGAATTTTCCTATCTGGGCAGCGATAAGGCATATGAAGTGGTGGTAAAGAATACCAACATGATCGCGGATATGATAGAGACCATTGCCCCGGTGCGTCCGGATAAATGTCCTCCGGTCATTGAGGACAGTGATAAGACTCTGACAAAGATCTGCTATGACAAGGCACATGAAATTTATGGTCCCGATCTGCCGGAGATTGTGGAGGCCCGGTTGCAGAGAGAATTAAATTCCATTATTTCCAACGGCTTCGCGGTGATGTATATTATTGCCCAAAAGCTGGTATGGAAATCGGTGGAAGACG
>JAIEKC010000590.1:0-7090 GCA_029064505.1 Acetatifactor sp. | reverse complement strand
GACGGTGATCCTGCCGGTGGGGGATGGGGTGACTTTGAGTGTAAAAAGAATGTAACGGTTCTTTTCTGCGGTACAGTCATACCGCACGGCGGAGCCGGAGCCAATATAACAGGAACCAGTGGAGAAAAATAATGAATTCCAAATTTACAAGGAAACCGGAACTTTTGATACCTGCAAGCAGTTTGGAAGTGCTGAAGACTGCCGTGGTCTTTGGTGCGGATGCGGTCTACATCGGAGGGGAAGCCTTCGGATTGCGTGCGAAAGCGAAGAACTTTTCCCCGGAAGAGATGGCGGAGGGGATCGCCTTTGCCCATGCTCACGGGGTGAAAGTATATGTAACGGCTAATATTCTGGCACACAATGATGATCTGGCAGGGGCAAGGGAATATTTTGCGGAGCTGCGGGATATGAAGCCGGAGCATTGTGACGCGCTGATCATTTCCGATCCCGGCATGTTCACCATCGCCAGAGAGACGTGGCCCCAGGTGGAGATACATATTTCCACACAGGCCAACAATACCAATTATGAGACTTATCTGTTCTGGTGGAAGCTGGGCGCAAAGCGTGTGGTCAGTGCAAGGGAACTTTCCCTCCGGGAACTGCGCACCATCAGGGAACATATCCCTGAGGAGATGGAGATAGAGAGCTTTGTCCACGGAGCCATGTGCATTTCCTATTCGGGAAGATGTCTTCTGAGTCATTATTTTACGGGAAGGGACGCCAACCGGGGAGCCTGCACTCATCCCTGCCGTTGGAAATATGCGGTGGTGGAGGAGACCCGTCCCGGGGAATATCTGCCGGTATATGAGAATGAGAGGGGAACCTATATTTTCAACTCCAAGGATCTCTGTATGATCGAGTATCTTCCGGAATTGATGGAGGCGGGAATTGACAGCTTAAAGATCGAAGGGCGGATGAAAACGGCGCTCTATGTGGCTACAGTGGCAAGAACCTACCGTAAGGCCATTGATGACTGTTTTGCGTCGGTGGAAACCTACCGTAATCACATGGAATGGTATCGCTCTGAGATATCCAAGTGTACTCACAGACAGTATACCACCGGTTTTTACTTTGGGAAGCCTGACCAAAATACTCAGATATATGACAGCAGTACCTATATCAACGAGTATAAGTATCTCGGCATGGTGGAAGAGAAAAAGGACGGCCTGGCGGTGATCGGTCAGAAAAATAAATTTTCCGTCGGTGATCATATTGAGATCATGAAACCGGATGGAAGAAATGTGGCGGTTGTTGTGGAAAAAATGTATGATGACGAGGGGAACGACGTGGACAGCTGTCCTCATTCCAGACAGAAGATCCGGCTGAAACTGTCGGAGGAACCGGAAGTCTGTGATCTGCTCCGCACGGCGGAAGTGTGATCTGCTGCCGGGAGGTGCGGTTAGAGCGTGTTTGAAAGGATTTAGTTGACCGGTGCGATATACCTATTGTACAATGTTTCTGGCGAACATCAGTAAAACGCTTTTTCAAAATGTTATGGCAAAATTTTGATAAAAATGAATTTTGGGTATTGCATTTTGGGGAAAAGTGGGTTATCTTATAGAAAATGAAACGTTGATTACATTGATTTCGGCGTTTCCGTACATCGGTATCTTATGAACAAAGATGTTCCAAGTAACGTAGGTTTACTTTGGGACTCTTTTTTTTACAGAGAGCAGACAGGAAGCCTGCTGGGCCGATGTAAGCGGTAAGAGCCTTATCCGGAGGCCCGAAAAGGCCGCATGGCTGTCAGGTCCGGATTTGCCGGTTAAGGCACTCTGTTTTAAGATAATGTGAAAAAGGAAAGGGAGAAGGAAAATGAGTGAAGTATTAAACGTGGAAGATATTTTTGCCAGTAAGGTATTTACCCTGGGTAAAATGAAAGAGAGACTGCCCAGAAGTGTATACAAAGAAGTCAAGAAGATCATGGAACAGGGAGGCGAGCTTTCTCCTGCCGCTGCCGATGTGGTTGCAAAGGCCATGAAGGACTGGGCGGTGGAGAACGGGGCTACCCATTATACTCACTGGTTTCAGCCCCTTACCGGTATTACCGCGGAGAAACATGATTCTTTTGTGACACATCCCGATGAAGAGGGTAAGATGCTCATGGAGTTTTCCGGCAAGGAGCTGATCAAGGGCGAACCGGATGCCTCTTCTTTCCCCTCCGGCGGATTGAGAGCTACTTTCGAGGCAAGAGGTTATACCGTATGGGATATCACATCCCCTGCCTTTTTGAAGGAGGACGCTGTGGGTGTGATCCTCTGTATTCCTACCGCATTCTGTTCTTACACCGGTGAAGCTCTGGATAAGAAGACGCCGCTGCTGCGTTCCATGGAGGCTGTCAGCCAGCAGGCGCTCCGCATTGTGAGGCTTTTTGGGAACACTGAAGCTACCAAGGTGGTGGCTAGCGTGGGACCTGAACAGGAATATTTTCTGGTGGACAGGGCGAAGTATTTGCAGCGTGAGGATCTGATCTTTACCGGTCGTACCCTGTTCGGCGCACCGGCTCCCAAAGGACAGGAGCTTGAGGACCATTACTTTGGCACGATCCGCGAGAGAATCGGTTCCTATATGAAAGACTTGAACACGGAATTGTGGAAACTGGGTGTCACCGCCAAGACTCAGCACAATGAGGTGGCTCCCGCACAGCATGAGCTGGCTCCCATCTATGAGACGGCCAATATCGCGGTGGATCACAACCAGTTGGTGATGGAGACCATGAAGAAGGTGGCGGGACGCCATGGACTGACCTGTCTGCTCCATGAGAAGCCCTTCGCAGGCGTGAACGGTTCCGGTAAGCATGACAACTGGTCCCTGGGTACCGACAACGGTGTGAATCTCCTGGATCCCGGCGATACGCCCAACGAGAATATACAGTTCCTTCTGGTGCTGGCGTGCATCATGAAGGCAGTGGATACACATGCGGATCTGCTGCGGCAGAGTGCTGCCGACGTGGGAAATGATCACAGACTAGGCGCTAACGAGGCTCCTCCTGCCATTATTTCCATGTTCCTCGGGGAACAGCTGGAAGATGTGGTCAAGCAGCTGGTGGAGACCGGCGAGGCGGCTCATTTGCTGGAGGGCGGCAAGCTGGAAACAGGCGTTTCCACACTGACCGATCTGGAGAAGGATGCCACAGACCGTAACAGGACATCGCCTTTTGCTTTCACCGGCAATAAGTTTGAATTTCGTATGGTGGGCAGCGCGGATTCCATCGGAAGCCCCAATACCATTTTGAATGCCATTGTGGCGGAGGCTTTCTGTGAGGCTGCCGATCTGCTGGAAAAGGCAGAAGACTTTGAACTGGCTGTCCATGACCTGATAAAGGAATACATGACGAAGCATCAGAGGATTGTGTTCAATGGTGACGGATATTCTGACGAGTGGGTAAAGGAAGCGGCAAGACGGGGACTGCCCAATATTAAATCCATGGTGGAGGCGGCGGCTACATTGACGACTGACAAGGCGGTCAGGCTGTTTGAGAAATTCGGTATCTTTACCAGGGTGGAACTGGAGTCCCGCGAGGAGATTACTTATGAGACTTATTCCAAGTCCATAAATATCGAGGCCCGAACCATGATCGATATGGCCAGGAAGCAGATCCTTCCCGCTGTGATCAGGTATACCAAGTCCCTGGCTGATACGGTGATCGCAGTGAAGGAAGCCGGCGCGGATGCAAGCGTGCAGGTGGGACTGCTGAGCGAGATATCCGTGAAGCTGACAGAAGCGAAAGCGGCTTTGGTGAAGTTGGAGCAGGTGGAGAGAGAAGCGGCTGCCATGGGTGATGTGAGGGAGCAGGCATTTTTCTACAAGGATGTAGTGTTTGCCGCCATGGAGGCGCTGAGAGCTCCTGTGGATGAGCTGGAGATGCTGGTTGACAAGGATGTATGGCCGATCCCTACTTACGGAGATCTGATCTTTGAGGTGTAAAAAAGAGAAATCTTAAAAAGTATGGAAGAGGTAAAACAGGGAAAAGCTGAGAACTTTGAGAAATCAGGCGCTCAGCTTTTTTCCTGATCCTTTTCCGTGTTTGCGTAAAAAAATAATTTTTTTGCATAAAAGGTATTGCAAATTGGAAATACTTCGTGTATAATCCATTAAGTAATGTAAATAGCGCTATCGCCAAACGGTAAGGCAACGGACTCTGACTCCGTCATTTCAAGGTTCGAATCCTTGTAGCGCTGCGAAACAGCGGTTGCGCTGCCAGAGACACCCCGGTGGAGAGATTCACCGGGGTCTTTTGTTATAAAATCAGGGTGCGGGATTTTAAGACTGAAATTTATGCCATCAGTAAGCAGTGATTTTTATAAAATTTTAGACAGACAGGTGGCTAAGGATAATGAAAAATGATATACTCAAAAATACAGAAGAGAGATTTTATGCAAGAAGCTAAAAGGTCAGGAAACTTGCAAAAGTACTTGTTATGTACGGATCAAGGGAAGTAATACTTTTAAAGGCTTTGGAGGATTTTTCAGGAGTTTATAGAGAAAAAAGAAAGGCTGATGTATCAGGTTACAGGTATGATATATAGGAAAGTCAAGGCGGCTTAAAAAGCGGCAGAGTGGAGAGGGCGATGAAAAGTTTTATTATAGAAAGTATAACACTTTCCAACTATAGGAAGTTTGAAAACAGTACAGTACTGATGCTTGGACAAATCCTATGTCAATGGATGAAATTGACGAAGAAAACCGGCAGCGTAGATGAGAAGCAGTTAGCAGGCTGCCTTGGACTGAAAGAGTGTATAGGAGAGGATGTTGATTATGACAAATTCACAGGCATGGGACTACGCAATAGGAATGATTAAAGTAGATGGGTTGGAACCTACGGAAGATTTTAAAAAGTATATTGAAAAAGAAAAGAGGGGAGAAGTCACCATGGAAGATGCGAAGCTCTTTCTGGATAAAAAATACAAAATAAAGGAGCATGTGGATGCGTGACCCTTATCTTTATGATGATATTCCTGTTCTCAGAAATAAATTGGGTATTCGTGATCAGGTTCTGCTTGATCATGCAGAAGCGGATTATGTTGTATACCGTTTAAAAGATTTGGCTTTAAATCCGCTAGGTGGGGACTATCACACTGAGCATTTACTGAGAATGGATGAATATATATTTTGTGATCTCTTTGAATGGGCAGGCGTACCCAGAACAATATCCATTTACAAAGAAGAAGACGTGTTGGGCGGTCAGTCGGTGGAATATTCTGACCCTTTAGACATAGTAAATGATGTGAACCATGCGCTTTCAGATATGAGGGCAAAAGAATGGGGCAGTATGTCCCTGTGGCAGAAAGCCGTTGAGTTTTGCGATTCTCTGGCACGCTTGTGGAAAATACATCCTTTCAGGGAGGGAAATACCAGAACCACCATCACGTTCTGCTGCCAATTTGCGGATGAAATGGGTTTTTCGTTAAATAGAAAGCTTTTTGAGGAGAACAGCATATATGTCAGGATAGCTTTGGTCGCATATAATGCGTATTTTTCTGATGGAACTGATTTCTCTAAAAAGGATTATTTTCAAAAAATAGTGTACGATGCACTTGGATGAAGAGATAAGAAATTGCATGAATTGTAATCCCGGCTGTAGATGGGTTGGTAACAATATAGGAAGAATTTATCTTTTCTGAGATCGATAAGTCAATTCCCCTCAGCCGAATTTGCCAATTCTTGATTTCATGAACAAACCGCCCCTGAAATGAAGGTCTCTGACTCCGTCATTTCAAGGTTCGAATCCTTGCAGCGCTGTGCGGCAGTGGTTGAGTTCTTTCGTATTTTATAGTGACAGATGACGGAGTGAAAGCTATAACATTGCATTTCTGGAGGTCATGTCCGCGCATCAGAGTATCATATATTTGGGTGCATGCGGCTTCTGTATATCAGGCGCCATTCGTTGGAGAAAAAAGAAAATCGGGGGATTCCTGTTCAGCGTGATATGGGAGGCGGGAGCCCGATATGTCCTGCCTTATTTCGTAATGCTGATACCTTATGTGGCCGAGAGTCTGGCGGATATCAGCCGTCGCATGTGGTGTGGCAAAACAGGGAGGGACGCGGACAAAAGGGAAATCTGTGATAAATAATGGGATTTGACCGGGAAATATATGGATCGGTTCAATGTTGGTGTTGCCACAATGTAAAAAGTGCGATATACTTTTAGAGAAGTTAAAGGATACGAAACGAGGAGATTCATATTATGCAAGAAGCATTAAAGGTGGCAAGGAAACACTTTTCCAGGCTGGGTGGGATGTTTATTTTGGGAACGATCATTATCTATGCGGTGCAGCTGATCCCCACCGGTTTGGTGAAGATGTTCCGACCGGAATGGCTGGAGGACGGCAATATCAGTCTCACACTGTCCATGGTACCGATGTATCTGATCGGTATGCCGGCTTTGATCGCGCTTGTGAAGACGATCCCGGCGGAGAATGTGGAAAAGAAGAAAATGAAATGGTGGCAGTTCCTGGTGGCTGTGCTCATGTGTTTTGGATTGGTGTATGCCTCTAATCTGGCAGGTACTGTCATATCCACTGTCATCAGCATACTAAAGGGAAGTGCGGTGCAGAATACACTTTTGAATATCGTTTCTTCCATCAGCATGGCTCTTGTAGTTTTATATATGGTAATCTGCGCTCCGTTTATGGAGGAGTATGTGTTCCGCAAACTGATCGTGGAACGGACGATAAAGTATGGACAGGGTGTGGCTGTAGTGGTATCCGGTCTGATGTTCGGACTGTTCCACGGTAATCTGAACCAGTTCGTCTATGCCTTTACACTGGGATGTTTTCTGGCGTTTCTCTATGTGAAGACAGGGAAACTGAAGATAACCATCGCCATGCATATGATGATCAATTTTATGGGTGGCGTGGTCAGTCTGAAACTTTTGGACATGATTGATCTGGACCGCTATATGGAAATTGCGATGAATGGCATGGATATGGATGCCTTAATGGCATATGTGGCTGAGAATGCTGCGGGATGGATTTTCTACATGCTGTTTGTGCTCTTTATGTTCGGCACGATTCTGACGGCACTGGTAATGTTTATTGTATGTTTTGCTACAAAGAGGATAAGGTTTGAGCAGGGACAGGTTGTTATTC
>JAIEKC010000059.1:0-1268 GCA_029064505.1 Acetatifactor sp. | reverse complement strand
TGGACGAGGATCAGGACCAACAATACCATAGAACGGTTAAACCGTGAGATCAAACGCCGGACAAAGGCGATCGGTGCGTTTCCGGACGGTCAGAGTGCTTTGATGCTGGTATGTGCCAGACTGCGCCATGTAGCCGGGACCCAATGGGGAACCCGCCGTTACATGAACATGGATCACCTCTCCAAACCGGAGGAGGAACTGCTGTCTGATATCATAGCTGGCTGACTTGCGGCTGCCAAACGGTGGAAATTAAATTTGCGAAAAAATCTTGACACTATCAAAAAAGTAGTGCCATTTCCACAGCCTGGTCAGACAGACCGCCCAACATGTTCCCGAAGCTGTCCTGCGCAGGAAGATGAGATTTTCCTGATATTCCATCTGATATCCAGAAATTTCGGGACATGGATGTCCCGAAAAGCCCGAATTGAGCCCGGATGGCGAATAGAGGGCGGTGTCGTTCATCAGACACATCCCTGCCGGAATATCATGGAAAATCCATCAGACGGAGCCAGACGCAAGGGGACATGCTGGGCTGTCTGCTGTCTTTCAGTCTGTGACAGGAAGCTGTTATAGAATACTTAGGTTCGGGATAAGAGAACGATCGAATGGTTATGCAAATAGACTGAAGCTATAATAACGATTAATAGTATTGAAAATACAAACATATTTGTGAAAAACTATCATCCAAAAATGTTTGGTGAAAGGTCAGATTCCTGGTGGTATTCTGTATAAATGTGTTGGAAAAAAAGAATCTGTGAACAAAAATATACGGTCAGGCATAAACGAAATGCTCCATTTGTCTGTAAGCGATGTATGCCGTATCATAACAAGTAGGGAGAGGCAAGGGTATATTGACAACATCATGATCATGCCATGATCGATTTTCGTAGGCAGAAGCAGACTGATAACATGGAATGAGAGTTGTGTAAACTAAATACTGAACAATGTATCGGACTCAGATGTCTGACAAAGCGATACCGTGATATGTATCACTCTCAGCCAGAGATTTGCACTTCGTTTCACTGATTACGACTATGGCCCAGTACTCGGCAAATACTATGCCGGAGCAGGATCCTACAGCGCGTCTCGGGGATCGATCATCTGTTCAACAATACAGGCACAGAACCTAACGGCCAGACAGGACTTACTCCACATGAGAGACTGCGGGATCCGAGAAGCAGCTGCGGTGCATCCAGCGTGGCATTCTATGGAGCCGGGAAAGCGGTAGATGCCCTGAGGGGAAGCCTGAGGAAGAATGAGGGTGGCAG
>JAIEKC010000589.1:7746-11169 GCA_029064505.1 Acetatifactor sp. | reverse complement strand
ACTCACGATACAGTCCTCCTTAATCAATCACTCGGACACCATCTACATAGATGTTGATCTTCTCGATCTCAATGCCGGTAAACTCTTCCACCTTATATTTTACGCTGTCGATCAGATTATCCGCCACAGCCAGAATGCTCACGCCGTACGCAACGATCACGTGAAAATCAAGGATCAGCTTATTCTGGTTCAGGGACACGCTGATTCCTCTGGTGATACTGTCCATCTTCAGCAGTCTGACAAGGCCGTCCTTCATATTTACGCCGGCCATACCGACAATACCGAAGCATTCTACCGCGACGCTGCCTGCGTATTGAGCGATCACTTCATTGTCAATGACAATATTTCCCATATGGGTATTCATAGAAGAACCTTTCATATCGCTACCATTCCTTTCTTAATTCCAGTTCGCTGTGCCGTCCGGTTCCAAACGCGGCTGTCGGATTACCGTCCCGGGATCAGGACCGGTGATCTTACCGGAGCATTGGCCGACACAGACTGTCATTCCACCGAAAAGGGCGGACATATATATTGTATTCTAACAGCTTTCCCTAAAAAAGGAAACAATAAATACAAAAAATAAAAAAAGTTTTTTTTTACTTGCTTTTTTTGCCTATTTCTGTTAATATATCAATGTTGTGAAAATGCAGGTGTCGAGGAGGTGTCAAGATGGCTAAATGTGATGTTTGTGGCAAAGGCGTTCATTTTGGTAATAACGTAAGCCATTCCAATAGAAAAAGCAGTGCAATTTGGAACTCTAACGTTAAGAGTGTAAAGTGCAAGGTTAATGGTGGTTCAAAGAAAATGCATGTCTGCACCAGCTGCCTGAGGTCCGGTAAAGTGGAAAGAGCTTAATCTGAAATCTGAAACAGTATGAAATGAAAAGAGCAGGTTTACTGCTCTTTTTTTATGCCTGTTCATATGCTGCTGAGTGACGGCACGGCAGTCCGCCCCTGTTTTCGTATTCAGATCCGAACCGGTTCACATGGACTGTACCGCATTCCCATTCCGCTACTGCTCTTCCCTGCGTCTTACATATTCCCTGTTTATCATCTGGACCAGTTCCTCGTCCCCGAAGAGATTGTCCGGGTGGAAAATCTTTACCAGATCACGGTATCTCTTTCTCAACGCAAGAGAATTATTCGCCCCGCGGAACAAAAGTTTCACCGCTTCCTCGGAGGCCGGTCCCCGGCCTGCCTGTCCGGCCACGCTGAGCTTCTCCGCCGCAAATTCCTTCTTCTGACGCTCCAGAGACTGTCGGTCCTCATCCAGATGCCTGAAACCATCCTGAAGGATTGCCATCTTCTTCTCAAAAAACAGAGTTTCCTCTTTCAGGCGTTTCTGTTCCATCCGTGTCTTGCGGTTCAGCTCGTCCAATTCCTGACGGAGCTTTACGCGTTCATCGAAAAATTTTTCCCGGGAAAGCGCAAGCTCCTTCCGCTCGTTTTCCAGACGTACATTTTCCTGAAACAGCCAGAGCTTGACATTCTTTAATTCATCGATATTCCCGGCTCTGTTTACCTCGTCCCAATCAATCATTAGAATCAACCTCTTAGTCGCTGCAGACACAAATATATCCGACAAATAATAACAGAGCGATGATGATCAATCCGATCAGCCGGTTGTGCGCGATCAGCATGATCAGCATTCCGATAGCGATCAGAAAGGCAATACATCCAATCATCTTCTTCATGGGACAATCCCGATCTTTAATCATCTTTCACTCCATTATATTCATCTGTCGGCAGTAAAATGCCTGTCAGTCCGCATTATCCTTTCCGTCCCCGGGAAAAGCGATATCCACTACCTCCGTGTCCGATATCTCACCGCTCTGATCTTTGGGCTTTGTAAATCTCTCCACGATATCGGGAATCATATCCAGCACCTTTGTCACCGCATCCTGATTCTTGATATTTACAAGCTTGGTAGAACCGTTCTTGATCACAAGGACAGCGCTGGGAGTCATCTTACCGCCCAGACCTCCCGCTCCGGAAGCGGAATTCTTTTCGGCATTGCTGCCCGCTCCGGCGCCCACACCGAAGCTCACATCCACCAGCGGCAGAATGATGGTATCACCAATCTGTGTGGCCTCTCCCACCACTGTCTTGGTAGAAAGCACCGTGTCCATTCCCTTTAACAGGGACTCCACTACGCCCTGAAACTGATTTTCCTTATCTGCCATTTACTTTTTCCTCCCTGCTTTCATTTTCCTGACAAACCTTCTTAAATTCTTATCCGCCAGTACCCTGAGTACGTTCCATAAAATCGTAAAAATTGTGATATGTCCGGAGATAAAAATATCACCCTCCAGAACCGCTCCGGTGAAATCAGGCGTCACCGACAGGCTGCTTCCCAGAAGAGGCGACAGCATCCCATATACGCCATAGGCATATCCCGTCGTGTCAGGAGACCCCGTGCCGAACAAGATCTGTCCCCGTATATGTCTGGGCCGGATACCTTTCCATATCTTCCCCAGACGGAAGATCACATGGGAAAACAGCAACTTTGTCTCCTTCTCCTGGAGAAGTTCAATGTAATAAGATATATTCTCCCAAATATTTTTTATTTTATCATATATACTGCAAATTGTGTACTTTATCTTCTTAAATTTTTTTAAAATCCGGGAATCGGCGTCATCCTCCGATCCTCCGTCATTTGAACTGTCTGACGATTTATCTGTGGTCTCTGTGTTTTCCGACGATGTCCGATCCGGTTTTGTCTGCTCAGGCTCCGGTCCGTCCGCCTCTGCTTCAGGAGCCCCGGAAGCTTTCGAAATCTCTCTTCCTGCCTCCTCCTGTGACCGGCATACCGTTTTCTCCGGTTTCAGACTCGCATCTTCTGTCAGAGACCGGTCGGAGCTTGCGTTTCCGGAAGCTTTTTTGGCTTTGCCGTCCGTACTCTTTCCCGAATCAAAAACAGTAAAGGGCAGGATTTTCACAAGAATTCTTCCCGGTTCCGGATGATCAAAGCTGACCCGCAGAAAGCCAAACAGCCATAGCGCTCTCGCACTGACGGTCATTTCATCCCCATTCTTCTTTCCCGACAGCCTATAGCTGATGGGGAAAAATAATACCAAAAGGATCAATAATACCGCCAGTCCCAGAAGACAGAGAAGCAGGATGCCCAATATGGAAAGGATTTCCAATATCATATTCAACATAACAGATACTCCTTCAGGGCACAGTCACCTCTTTCCCGCAGGCACTCCTGCACGATCTGCTCAACCAGTGCCACCGCTTCCCCGCGGCTTCCCGCAATGCCGATCACATAGGGAGGATTCTTTTCATAATAGGACTGTACAAGCTGTCCGGACTCAAAAATATCGAGCTGGTCAGACGGATTGGCAGAAACAGCAATCAAAAAGACACCGGAAAGCAATGGCCTTTTTTCCAGTTTTTTCTTTATTTTATCCAGTTTTTTCTC
>JAIEKC010000589.1:0-7736 GCA_029064505.1 Acetatifactor sp. | reverse complement strand
CTGTGATTCCTTCGCTCAGGTATAAATTTGAGTGATATCGAACTCTTTCCGCCATAACCGCTGTTCCTTAAAACAGGGCAGCTAAAAGTATTTCCGGCTGCCCCATAAGTTATTTTTTTTCAATTCCAGATATTCGTTGTAGGCTATCTCCAATATCTGCTTTTCATTGGCAAATTTCAAAAGATGATACGCCTCATGATACTTGTAGAACCCGGAATCTACAAAGTACTCCTCCTTTTGTGGTTTACTGTAATAACTGTCTGCCATCATCAGGTACCAGTGCACTTCCTTTTCCACTGTATCTTCCGGAACAGTAAAAGAATACTCGCTGGTTCCCACATACTTAATGATGGTAGCTTTCGCTCCGGTCTCCTCCAGGACTTCCCTCAGAGCAGTTTCCTTGTAGTCTTCTCCCTGCTCCACAGTCCCCTTTGGCAATACCCAGCCTTCGTATTTATTCTTGAAATTCTTATACAAAAGCAGTATCTTTCCACGAAAAATTACCACACCACCACAGCTTGTTGCTTCTATCATTGCAATTCCTCCTGTCGGTGGTCACAATCCCTGACCTGAATCTAGTATAGTCTAATCGGACGTTTCACGCAACCTTTTTATTTGTAAGTGTCCGACGGTTATGCTTATTTTTCCCTGAAATATGCGTCAAATATCCTCTTTGCAATGGGAACCGCGTAATCGCCGCCGCTTCCCGCTCCCTCTACGATGATCGTGACGCAGACTTCCGGATCTTCTGCCGGCGCAAAACCTGTGAACCATGCGTGGCTGTCTCCCTTGATATTGTTATATTCCGCGGAACCGGTCTTTCCGGCAGCCGTGTAGGTCAGTCCGGACAGTTTTGATGCCGTACCGTTTTCCACCACCTCTGTCATCAGCTGTGTCAGAACCGCAGCCTCCTCTTCGCTCATCAGTCTGCCATAAGAGGCCGGTTTGAAGGATTTTACAATATTGCCCGCATCATTTTCCACATGGTCAACAAAATACGGTTTCATTAATATTCCATTGTTTGCAATGGCGCAGGTGATCATGTTCAGATGCATGGGAGTGATCTGCGTTACTCCCTGACCTATGGAAGTCTGCATCATGCTGTCCTGGGATATGTCGGCGGATACGGCGGTGCTGCTTTTGACATAAGCCAAAGTCAGCGGAAGCTCCTTCCCGAACAGCAGATCCTCCAATGTATCCGCAAAAGCCTCCCTGTCCAGTCCCATTCCGATATTGGCAAAGGAAGAGTTGCAGGATTTTGCAAAGGAACGGGTAAAGCTTACCTGTCCGTGGCTGGAGCCGTGATAACAGTTGATCCGGCTGCCATTGGATGAAAAATAGCCGGGACAATTAAAGGAATACTGATCATAGCTTGTGGGATTTTCTCTTATATATTCAAGCGCCGTCACGATCTTAAAAGTGGAGCCCGGGGGATACAGTCCCTGCGTTGACCGGTTGAGCAGCACGGAGCTGGAATCGTTTTCCACCAGGGAATCCCAGATTTCCTGTATTTCGTTGGGATCAAAATTAGGATGCGATACCATAGCCAGCACCTTGCCCGTAGACACCTCCGTCACTATGATTGCTCCACGGTAAATGCTCAGCTCGGAATCAGCCACCTCCTGAATCTGAACATCCAGAGTCGTATAGACATTATCGCCGGGATTCTTTACTCCCGCCATATCATTTGCTACTTTATTGTTCAGGGAGGTGCTGGTGTTGATCAGGTAATAGTTCGCAAGGGCCTCCACACCCATGCGTCCCTGTGTGGAATAGCCGACCACATGGGAAAAGAGATTTCCAAAAGGATATTTCCTGGTTTCGTTCTGCTCATCGTCCAGAACCGTTTCCGCCAGTACCTCCCCGTCCCTTGAGAAGATAGTTCCCCTGTAATTCCGGGATAACAGGATTTCCTGTCTGGAGTTGTAACTGTTGTTGATCATCTCCTGTTCGCTGGTAGCCGTAAAATATCCCAGATAACCGATCGCCACAGCGAAGAGCACCAGAAAAAAGCCGCAGGACACAATAATTTCCGTCCGGTTGCTGCTGTATTTTCCGGATGAGGCACTTTTTTTCTTTGGGGACCGGTGCTGAGGACCCTGATCCTTTGCCGCCTGCCGGCTTTGACTTGTCTGACGCTTCGGCTGAGACGGTCTGTTGGGGTCCGCCTGACGCTTCGTCTGAGACGGTCTGTTGGGATCCGCCTGACGCCTCGGCTGGGACGGTCTGTTGGGATCCGCCTGACGCTTCGGCTGGGACGGTCTATTGGGATCCGCCTGACGCTTCGGCTGAGACTGTCCGCTCCGGTCTGCCTGACGCTCCTGCCGTCCTGGGAGCGTTGTTTGCTTTTCTTCCGCCATTGTGCCCGCCTCCTTCCTGCTGCAGTCGGATATAAATGCCCTGTATAATAAAGAACATGATCATAGTTGTCATAACGGAGCTTCCACCGTAGCTGATAAACGGAAGCGTCACTCCGGTCAGGGGGATCAGCTTGATCCCTCCCCCTACAGTGAGAAATATCTGGAAAATATACATGATCCCAATGCCGTAGACGATCAGCTGATAGAAACGGTCCCGGATCTGCGCCGCGATATGCATCATCATCACAAAGCAGCTGACCATGATCAAGATCAGGCAGATACCGAAAATGACTCCCAGCTCCTCGCATACGGATGAAAAAATAAAGTCTGCCTCCACCTTGGGAATCTTTGTGGGATTTCCCTGCAACAGACCCATTCCGAACCAGCTTCCGCTGCCTATGGCAAACAGCGACTGGGTGATCTGATACCCCTGGTCGTCAATATAAGTCCAGGGATCTCTCCATGCAAGCACTCTGGTCCTTACATGACGAAACAGGCGGTATGCCACATAGGCTGCGCCGCTTCCCCCCACTGCACCGCAGAGCAGATAGAGATAATTTCTCGTTGCGGCAAACACCACGAACACATACCCCACAAAAAAGACCAGAGCGCTTCCAAGATCCGTGGACACCACCAGGACTATCACATGAAGTCCCGCGACCACCGCCGTGACCGCCACCCGGGCGAAACTGAATTTCTCCCAAAGTGCGCCTGCCAGAAAGAAAAGGAAAAGAATCTTTACAAATTCGGACGGTTGGAAACTGATACCTCCGATGCTGAAAGATATTTTGGAGCCATAAGTCACCTCTCCCATGATCAAAACCAGGCTCAATGCCCCGATCCCCACGACGGCATACGCCCAGGTCAGCTTCTTCAGGAAGCGGATCCTTGACAGCAGATAGGGGATCAACAGCGCGACGATCAGGGAAACCAATATGATTATGTACTGCTTTACCGCTTTGTTAAAGGACAGCCTGGAGATCATGCAGAGCCCGGTACCCGCCAGCATACACATATTATTCAGCAGCAGACGGTTGGCATTTTCATAGATCATTGGCACTATCACCATGGCAGCGATCAGGAACACCTGAACAAAGGCATAGAAAAGCATATACTGCATATCACCGCTGACCAGAAACAGATCCACGAAACAGAGTGCCTGGATCAAAAAGATCAGGACTTTCTGCGCAGCATAAATAAACCTGCTGTTCATCCATTTGTCCACGAACACCAGAAAGCATTCCAATGTATAGATGACCATGCATATGTTGATAAAATATTTGGATAATTCCGTCACATATCTCTGCATTTACAGTTTCCTCTCAAGTCCCAAAGCCGCACTGTCCCACGATCCTGCTCTGCGGAAGCTCAGACTGACCTCCAAGATCATCAACGGGAAGAATGCCCGCACTTCGGACATTCTTCAGCATCAAACCCGGAACCTCTCCGCGAAATACCCTCGTATGGGTAAAAGCTCTCTCTGCGCTATTCCACACCGCGTTTTTCGTGCCCTGTGGTATATTCGTCATAAGGAAGTGCCCCCTTTTCAAAAAAGGCTTCCAGTGTGTATATGGTCTCCCGGCCGGTCTCGATCGTGAAATCCAGTCTGATATCCGCCCTTTCATACCACTCCCCGAAATTCTGGTGCAAAGAGAGAGGTACACTGTTATATATAATATTCATACAGTGGCGACAGACCCTTACGACCGGAAACTCTTTCCGGTATCTGTCGGTCAGGGTGATCACACGGTCATGATCCGGTTGACAGTTTCCGGTTGTTTTCAACAGGCAATTCGCCGTCACCATCATGGGGATCCTGCCATATACCAGCTTTTCAAAATTCCCGCCGCCGATCTTGCCTCCGCATATGTTCAGCAGTTTCCTCTGCTCCCCTGCCTTTAACTCCAGCGGCAGACAAAAACCGTCGGTCATGGTCTCCAATTCTTCCAGAGCCATATGGTTCCAGCAGTACACATTGGCATCCAGCCGGTTGCGATATCCTTTCTTTCGCACATATGCCAGTTCGTCCAGTGACCGCACCAGCATACCGCGCAATACAGGATGCTTATCCATGAGCCGGGACAGAGATTCCAGACAACGGTTGTCCTCCTGCCGCAAAATATACGGCAGAGCAATGTATACCTCCGTATCCTCCTGCAGTCTCCCGCAGAGCGAGAGCGTCTCCCCTGTCCGCTCCAACAGCAGATCCCCATCGATATACAGGCGTTTGAAATGATTTTCTGCGTGACCGGTCAAATACCCGGTGACTTCCCGCAGTTGTTCGAAAGTTCTGACGCTGATCGCGATCCCGGTGCGTTCCGGTTCTTTAAAGCATCCGCTTTCCCTGTTTTCTTCCCGTGAAGCCGCATTCCCGCATCCCTGCCTTAAGTGAGCATTTTTCTCGAGAATTGACTGTTCCAGTCGAAGGACTGCCTCTCTGCGCAGTTCATTGATCTGTTTCAAGGGATAAAAGGCATCCTCCCCTACCTGTAATTCCATGTGCTCAGGGAAGAAAGCGCTGTCTCCCATCTTTCCCAGCTGTTTCCGCACATTTTCCTCTGTGATGGGCTGTTTTTGCGCCCGCTCCACAGCCATTCCCCGGACTGTGACGGACAATCCATCTGCCTGTAAAGTCACTTCCGCAGGCATTCCTGTCACAAAGGAAGCCTTCATTTTAACGGGCCGTTTTAAGTGTTCCTCCAGATAGCGGGTCCTGATTTCCGCCAAAAGCATTTCATCATTTCCGCCGTAGGCAGGATTGGACAGCGTCACCATCTCTCTGCCATTGTGTTTAAAGTAATAACCGTCCTGTTTCCCGCTTCGTATATAGAGGGCGGAAAGGGCATCCAGATCTTCCTGTGATACCTTATACTTCTTCGCCGCCTGATCCCTTCCGTATTGCTCCCTCAGTTCATAATACCGGTCAATATATTTGCGGTATAGGGCGGTCACACCTGCGGTATATTCCGGCTTTTTCATGCGCCCTTCTATCTTAAGGGAATCGATCCCCGCCTCAATCAGACGCGGAATATGTCCTATCGTGCACATATCCTTCAGACTTAACGGGTAACAGGTTCCGCTCTGTCTCTTATCCGTCCTGACGGTATAGGGAAGTCTGCAGGGTTGGGCACAACGTCCCCTGTTGCCGCTTCTGCCGCCCAGGACACTGCTGAAAAGGCATTGCCCCGAATAGCAATAGCACATGGCTCCGTGAATAAAAGTCTCCAGTTCTATATCCACCAGGCTCTTTATTTCAGAAAGTTCCCGTAGACTTAATTCCCTGGCGGACACGATCCGGGAGACGCCAAGCTCCTTCAGAAGCTCTGCGCCGTAATGGCTGCACAGCGTCATCTGGGTGCTTGCATGCAGTTCCAACGCCGGGAAATGCTTCCTGATGAATCCAAGGACTCCCAGATCCTGAACTATGACAGCATCCAATCCGGCTTCATAAAACGGACAAATATAATCATAAAGCTCCGCAAGCTCTTCTTCCTTTAAGAGAGTATTCACTGTGAGATAAATCTTTCTCCCAAGAAGATGGCCATAACGGATACAATCGGTCAGCTCTGAATCTGTAAAATTATCAGCATAAGCTCTGGCTCCAAATCGGCTGCCGCCCAGATAAACAGCATCCGCCCCCGCGTGAACGGCTCCGTAAAAGCCTTCCGCATTGCCTGCCGGGGCCAGAAGTTCCGCCCGCCTTTCTTTGATCATAAATTTCCTTTCTCAATTCCGGTTCCACATCCGCATTTCTTAACAATTCCTAACAGAAAAGCTGTCCGGGTCACGGACAGCCAATATCATTTTTTCTTCAACTCTGTTTCCAGCCTGACGATCTTCTTCTCGTTATCATCAGCCTCCTGCTGAAGAGCTATCACCCGTTCTTCCGCGCCCTCCAGCTTGATCTGAGCTGAAATCAATTCATGCTTCAGATCATACAGTTCTTTTTCCTTTGTCTGTAATTCTTCCTCAAGAACAGAAATCTGCTTTTTCGCTTTGAAATAGTCATCCGCAATATTAAGCTGAAGCAAAACACTCTGTGTATCCAAGGGGTGTCTGCGAAAGCTTTCTATTTTGTTGTATTCATTTATCTTATTGTTGATGTATGACGCGACTTTCTGCAGGTATTCTTCACTCTCGTATCCGCTCAGCGTAAAAACCTTGCCGCCGATTATCACTTCTGTATCTGTTTTGGAAGACATTATCACACCTCTTGCCCGTTTTGCACTGGTAAAAATATTACAAATCTATTATATATCATAACAGTGTGACAGGCAAGTAAAACTTTAATCGTGTTTAAACTATACCGTCAGCCTGAAGCCCAAGATGTTGGTATGCAAGGCTGGTAACCATCCTACCCCTTGGGGTTCGGTTCAGAAATCCATTCTTGATCAGATAGGGCTCATAGACATCCTCAATGGTTCCCGCATCCTCGCCGATGGCCGCTGCCAGTGTGTCAAGGCCTACAGGACCTCCCTCAAACTTTTCGATCATGGTGATGAGCATGTTCCGGTCGATATGATCCAGCCCCAGTCTGTCCACATCCATCAGATCCAGCGCCGTTCTTGCCACATCCTCTGTGATAATGCCGTCGTATTTCACTTGGGCAAAATCCCGGACGCGCTTTAAGATCCGGTTTGCCAGTCTGGGAGTGCCCCTGCTCCTGCGGGCCATTTCCAGTGCGCCATGGGGTTCGATCTCCACATCAAGCACTCTGGCGGAATGCATGATGATCTGCTGCAGTTCCTCCACTGTATAAAATTCCAGATGATGTATCATACCGAACCTGTCCCTCAAAGGAGCCGTCAGAAGTCCCGCCCTTGTGGTAGCGCCCACCAGGGTAAATCTGGGCAGATCCAGACGCACGGAACGGGCGGAAGAACCTTTACCGATCATGATATCAATGCAGTAGTCCTCCATGGCGGGATACAGCACTTCCTCCACCTGTCGGTTCAGCCTGTGTATCTCATCCACAAACAGCAGGTCTCCCTCCTCCAGGTTGTTCAGGACTGCCGCCATCTCTCCGGGTTTCTCTATGGCGGGTCCGCTGGTGACCTTGATGTGCACACCCATCTCGTTGGCAATGATGGTGGCGAGCGTAGTCTTGCCCAGACCGGGAGGCCCGTAAAAGAGCACATGATCCAGGGCATCTCCCCTCTGCTTTGCCGCCTTGATGTAGACCTTCAGATTTTCCTTTATCTTAGATTGACCGATATAGTCATCCAATATCTGAGGTCTCAGGGAACCTTCTATTCTGCTGTCTTCCTCTGTTATGTTTGTCTCGATCATTCTCTTGGGCATATATCTATCCTTTATGAACAATGTTGGCCATGGTCTTTTTCTTTTTACTATATGTTTTATGCATTTGAACCGTTT
>JAIEKC010000588.1:0-9723 GCA_029064505.1 Acetatifactor sp. | reverse complement strand
GACCGTTATACTCTTTCATGGGACGGATATTCAGCACTTTCTCGATCTGTTCCCTCCAACGCAGCAATTCACTGTTTCCGCCTTCCCCGGCATGACTTCTCAGAAATTCCTTGAAACCTTCATCCGTGTAGGAACCATCCCGGCATTCCACCGTTCTGAATACCCCGTTTTTCTTCAGGACATCCATAACGGTGCGGCGCTGCTCCTCCGTCATGGGACAGTCGTAGATCACTCTGTTTTGATATTCAATATAGCCCCCCGAACTGGCTATCACTCCGTCAAAATCATACTGCAGCAGCGGACGCAGCATATCATAATTTCTGCCGGTACACAAAAATATATAATGCCCCTCTTCCCTCGCCCGGGCAATCGCCTGTAATGCGGATTCCGGCGGCTCATTGCTCCCCGGTTCCGTCAGCGTCCCGTCTATGTCCAGAAATATGATCCTATGTGCCACGTCTGCCCACCTCCTGCCGATCAGCATAAAAACGGTGCTATCTTCTCCTCAATGCCCGCTTCGTTTGAATGGTACCTCAGACGGAGGGGTCCCGACAGATCCAGCGCCAGCACTCCAAGAATCGATTTCGCATCCACGATCCTGTGCCCGGAACCCAGGTCAAAGTTTGCATCAATTTTATCGATAATATTAATAAACTGCCTTATCTGATCTACATTATGGAATCTTACATTAACCTGCTGCATATTATTCTTCCTCCTGTTTTATTCCGTTACTTTCATAGTAATTTTGGCTCTTTTGAGCAATTTTACTCCCTGAAACAAGTTCTGCTTTTTGAAATAGTTTCTGCACGCCCCGTGGAAGGCGGTTCTGAATGTGTATGTGTGTAATCGATTTCACCCATAGCATTATAATACACTGTCTGTAATTTCCTGTAAATTGGCATAATTCATAATTTCACCAATTTATTTTTGTAAAAATTAGTGAAATCGTTTTCATACCGTGCATATATGCTATCAGGAGCTCTGCCTTTACCCGACTGATCAAAGTCAGAGCTCCTGATGTACCCGCTTACTCATCACCTGTGGAAACAGACTTCCCCGGAACAGAGTTGCAGGGAAGCAGGCCCGGAAAAGCTTCCGCAGAAAAACACCTGTCAGGTACATCCCTGTCAGGTGTTTTCGCTCAATCCTTATTTGGTATTTTCTTATCCGTATATAAGATATGGTTGATCAGCCACCCCAGAAGGAACTCAAGCAATTCCTGCAGATACTCCTGCGGATCGTCTTCCACCTGACTCAGGCTGATGTTCTCCAGCTTATCAATAAAGGCTTCATGCGCCCGCTTCTGTGCATCAAGTCCCACGTAATGAATGCTTTCCATATATTCTTCTTCATCACGGAAATGTTCTTTGGTATAATCCTTCAATTCATCCAGTATTTCCGTGATATTATCATATCCGGACACTCCGTCAAAGGCCTTGACCAACCGGTCCGCCCTCTCAACGATCTTGAACAGCGTTTCATGCTCTCTGTCGATCAGTTCTATACCGGTCAGATATTCCTCCGTAAACTCACAGGGATTTTCCCTGATCATCCACTCCTCTAACGGCGGCAGCTTTCCAATCATGATATCGCTGCTCAATATATGGCGGTACAGCCATTTTGCCAGAAAAGCCACCAGTTCAGTAAGAACATGCTGCTGGTCTTCTACACTGTCTATGTTGGCAAAATCAAAAGAAAGAATTTTATCACGGAAAAAGGCATGCTGTGAGCGCTGGAGTATGAGTTCGGGATCCCGTATCTGTGTCATATATGCCTCTTCATGGGCAAAATGTTCTTCCGCATAACGGTCAAGCTCTGTGAGTATGTCCTTTATCTGCTGATAGTAGTCACTGTGATAATCCATAACAGCAAGCTGATATGCCCTGCTCAGCAGTTCAAACAGATGCCGGTGTTCGTCATCGATCTGCTCTATCCCTGTCAGACAGTCATCCGTAAATAGAAACATGAATTCATCCTCCCGAAGTCTTTGACTTACCAATGCAATCATACGGTTACAAGAACTTCCATTCTCAGACAATTTATGTATTCGCGTCTTCACCCGGATCCGCCCCGCCATTTGTATCCGTGGCGCCATTTGGGTTTGCACCGACACTTGCTTTCGCAGCCTCGTTTGATTTTACGCCCTCACTTGCTTTCGCGGCCTCGTTTAGGTCTGCACTGTCACTTGTTTTCGCGGCCTCGTCTATGTTCGCATTAGTATCTTTATGTGGTGACTGTCCCACAATCTCAATTCCCTTGCCTACAGCCACTGTCACCTCAATGTCCCTCTGCATCGAATTTGCCTCAAACCGATACAGCACTTTCCCTTTCAGCGACTGAACATACTGTGCAGGCAGACGGTTCAAAGCATACGTTGCGATATCCATCCGGCATTGTTCACACTTGCAATAGTCCGTGCCCGGCCACAATTGGTCAATCTTTTTCAATACTGTCTCTTCCATTAAATTTATCAATTCCGTCATGCCCTCACCTCATTCAATAGCTATTACTGAAACGAAAATACTAATAACAGTATAAAACATTTTTGTGACAGATACAAGACACAATGTTCTTTTTACATTTTGGATGATCCGTGACAGTTCAGACAGGTCACTGAACTGTCATGATGATACACACTGCGCTCGCAGGTCCCGCAAAATTGCACAGGAACGAAATTCTGACTTCGCGGGAGGAGCTATCTGAACTGTTACGATAATCTGACTTCACACAAGGGGATGCCTGAACGGTTTCCTAAAAAAATAAAGCCGCACACCGACAGTCAGTGCGCAGCCTTATTGAAATCTTAACCGCCGATCCGCCTGGCGGTCTGTTTATAACTCCACCTTCGGAAGCTTTGATATCGCTTCCGCCAGCTCTTCATCCGTAGGAATGTAATCACTCATATCTCCGTCATTGTATTTCTGGTAGGCAACCATATCAAAGTAACCCGTACCCGTCAGACCGAATACGATGTTCTTCTCTTCTCCCGTCTCCTTACACTTCACGGCCTCATCAATGGCAACCCGGATCGCATGACTGCTTTCCGGAGCGGGAAGGATCCCCTCCACTCTTGCAAAGGTTTCCGCCGCCTTAAACACTTCCGTCTGCTCCACGCTCCTGGCCTCCAAAAGCCCCTGATCATACAGCTCGGAAACCGTGGAACTCATGCCATGATAGCGGAGACCGCCCGCATGATTTGCTGAGGGTATAAAACCGCTTCCCAGAGTATACATTTTCGCAAGCGGACATACCTTTCCGGTATCGCAGAAATCATAGGCATAGACTCCTCTTGTGAGGCTGGGGCAGGAAGCAGGCTCCACTGCGATCATCCTGTAATCAGCCTCTCCTCTTAAGATCTCCCCCGCAAAAGGAGAGATCAGTCCGCCTAAATTAGAACCGCCGCCGGCGCAGCCGATAATGGTATCCGCCTTGATGCCGTATTTGTCCAGAGCGGCTTTCGTCTCCAGACCGATGATGGACTGATGCAGCAATACCTGTGCCAACACAGAACCCAGCACATAGCGATAACCTTCCTGGGTGGTTGCCGCTTCCACCGCCTCCGAGATCGCACAGCCAAGGCTTCCTGTGGTTCCCGGAAATTCTTCATTGATCTTACGCCCGATATTGGTATTCATGGACGGGGAAGGAGTTACCTTCGCTCCGTAAGTGCGCATAACCTCGCGCCGGAAGGGCTTTTGCTCGTAAGAGCACTTTACCATGTAAACCTGACAGTCCAGATCAAAATAGGAACATGCCATGGAAAGAGCCGTTCCCCACTGTCCCGCACCGGTCTCTGTGGTTACTCCCTTTAATCCCTGCTTCTTTGCGTAATAAGCCTGGGCAATTGCAGAATTCAGCTTATGACTTCCTGATGTGTTATTTCCCTCGAACTTATAGTAAATGTGAGCGGGGGTCTTAAGCTTCTCTTCCAGACAGTATGCCCGTACCAGCGGTGACGGACGGTACATTTTGTAAAAATCCCGGATCTCCTGCGGTATATCAAAGTAAGGCGTGGTATCGTCCAGCTCCTGCTTCGCCAGCTCTCTGCAGAAGATACCGGAAAGCTCATCCTCCGTAACCGGCTGTAAAGTCCCCGGATTCAGGATGGGCGCCGGCTTCTTCTTCATATCCGCACGTACATTATACCATTGTTTCGGCATTTCCTGTTCTTCCAGATAGATTTTATAAGGGATCTTCTTGTCCATGTCATTTTCTCACTTTCTTTGCTTGATCATTTTCTTCCCGCTTCCAGTACCCCATCGGTTTGGAAATTGGCTTTGTGGATTTTCCGATCCATACCAGAGTCAGACACCCTGCCGGCGGCCGGATGGTAACATATACACACCCTGCCGACAGGAAAGGTCAGGACACTGAAACAGCCAATACCGGAAACACATGACGATATTATACAATGAATCCTGTAACTTATCAATGGATTCTTTCTCTCCTGCAAAGATTGTATTTTCTGCTGTCTGCATAGATTAAAATATCACACGCCCATTTTCCACATAAAATGTACTTCCATCATATTCCACCGTTCCTGTAGAGCCAAATGCAACCATACCTTGTTCTATATACCACCAGCCATAGTCAGGATCACCCCACAGCCCGTCAAACCCAGCTGCGAGCTGGCTTTGATAGCCATGCTCGCAGGAATAAACAATTGCGAAAATACGATGTGCCATTGGAGAATGCGTATTTTCGGGGATTTTACAGAGAGATGGTGGATTTTGTCCGCTCGCTGTTTGAATCGGGCTTAAAGACCAACGATTATCTGCAGTTTGCGGTGATCACAGGCTGCCTCAAGATTTCAAAGGAAAGCATTTTCACCGGGCTGAACCACTTAAACATTATTTCCGTTTCAGATAAAAGCTATAATGACATTTCGGATTTACAGAGACGGAAGTTATACAGATCATGAAGGATTATGGCGTGGAGAAACGCTTTCCAACCATGAAAGAATGGTACGACGGATATACTTTTGGGAACACAGATGTCTATATCCCTGGAGCGTTATAAAATTCATGTACGATCTGTACCGCGCAATGGAGGCCGGAAACGCAGAGAGGATCAGCGAGATCCTGAATGAGCAGCTGATCACCACCATCAGCTTCTACGACAGTGCGGAAAATTTTTATCATGGTTTTCTCGCGGGAATATTATGTCAGAGCGAGGAATATCTGGTAAAGTCCAACCGGGAGTCCGGAAAAAGAAGGACGGACCTTATGGTGAAAAGTCCGTCCCTGCGGGGAAGGTCCTTCGTCCTGGAGGTAAAGGTTTCCGAGTGTATTGATGACCTGGGCGCCGATGCGGAAAAGGCGCTGCAGCAGATATACGACAAAAAATATATGGCAGATCTGTAAATCAGATTTTCATTTTTAATACTTTTTGTAATTTTCAGTTGAATTTATTTGGCGGAACCGGACACCGAGGAAACACTGCATGTTTCCGGCAGCACATTCCGCTTCAGCCCGGTATAGGCAAGCAGGATATACACCCCATAGATCAGGAAGAACAGCCCCAGCGCCATGCCTGTGATCACAAGGGGATGGCTGGCTCCCGTCAGGGTTCCCGGCTCCACGGCGCCTCCCAGATTCAGCACAAAGGTGACACCAATCAGCACAGGCGGTATGGCCGGCATAGTGTAATATATGGCGACCTGCGTCCTCAGCGCTTTCATCATCTCCCGCCGGTCCATGCCCAGCTTATACAGCAGGCCATACTGCTGCCTGTAGCGCCGGGTCTCGTCAAGCTGCTGTATGGTCAGGATCGTGGCGGCAGTCATGATGAGCACCAGCGCCAGGTAAAACAGCGGGAAGACCGTCATGGCCGTCATAACCGCCACCTCTGCCTCCTCTGCAGATCTGACATACAGATAAAGCGCGCTGTACATAAACGAGCTCCCGCTGTACACATTCTGATCCAATATCTCCTCCATGGCCTCATACTGGCTCTCTTCCACCGGTTCCGCGGTTTTGGCCGCATAGATATTATGGCTGACGGCAAGACCCTCCGCCGCCTCATCCGGCACCACCAGAATAAATCTGTTCCCATTGACACCCCACAGATACTGGGCAAATGTCTCCGTGTAAATGCCCCCCGGCGTCAGAGTATACTCTCCCATACGAACAGGCCGGCTCCAGTCCTTTAACACTTCCCCCACATAGGGCTGACAGTGTATGATGTACTGACCGGCAGACTGACCGTCCTGTGTCCGCCCCGGTTCCATGGTCACCTCCGGGTAACCCAGCATCCTGCGAAGCGCCGCATAATCACTGGCCTTCATCACCGTGTCCCTGGGATAATAAGGATAATATTCTGTATTTTCCCCGATATAGTCGGTAACCTCAGCCGTATCTCCCAGATATATCGGATACTGCCACGCGTCGAGGACAGGGATATTTTCCCTGATATAATCCATGCATTCCTCATACTCCATATCCGCCACTGACGCTTCCACACTGAGTACCAGATCAAAGCAGGACAACCACTTCGCCCGGTTGCAGAACATGGCGCGGAAGGTCATTCCCGTGCCCTCCGCGATCAGCACTGCGGTAAAAAGCATGGCAATGGTAGCCATGACCACTCCCATGGTCGCCAGCTTGGCGGAGAGCGCACGAAACACCAGAAGATTCTGTCCCTGATACTTCTTCCCATTATGCTTCTCAAACCAGGCGGGAACACCGGAGGAAAAGCTAGCGAAAAAGCCGTACAGAAAAGCAATGATACATCCCGCTCCGACAATGCCGAAAAACAGATTACCTGCCAGGATCAGCACTGTTCCCGCCACGCCCAGAACAATGGACACCACGGAGATCCGTCTTCTGCTGCTGCTCTTTTTGATCACCGCCTCTTCGTTCTGCTTCTCGAAATAGATCAGGTCATAAATCTTCATTGTCCGGATCCGCCTGCGGCTCCTGAACTGTACGGACAGATAGATCAGCACGAAATAAATCAGTGTCAGCCCCACCGTCTTAAGGGAAAAGGAAAAGGCAAAATGATATCCCATACCGAACATAGCCAGAACGATCGCCCGCAATGCCTGAAAGATCAGATTGCCAAGGATCATTCCCAGCACCATGGCCAAAGCCCCCACCGCCACATTCTCCAGAAAGAACAGCCGGGCCACCTGCTCATTCTCCAGACCGATCAGGATATAGGTGCCAAGCTCCCTGCTCCTCCTGGTCAGCATGAATTTCGTAGTGTAAGACACCAGCCAGCTGATGACACACACTACCACAATGCTTGCCAGTATGATCGCCAGCGTCATGGAGCGCAGCATTTTAGACAGGGTCTGTATCTCTTCGGAAAAGATCAGCCCGTTAAAGGCATACATCAGCGCCGTCACCATACTGACAGTGACAAAGTAAACCAGATAATCCCTTGCCTGCCTGCAGGCATTTCGCAGGGACAGCTTAGATAACGTCACTGAGATCACCTCCCAACAGAGCCAGCACATCCAGAATCTCATGATAAAGGACAGAACGGGAACGCTCCCCCCGGAGCAGTTCATTAAAGATCCTGCCGTCCTTCAAGAACAATATGCGCTTTGCATAGCTTGCGCTGTAGGCGTCATGAGTCACCATGAGAATAGTGGTTCCCATGTCCCGGTTCATCTGCGTCATGATCTCCAGGAGGTTCTTCGACGCCCTGGAATCCAGCGCTCCCGTCGGTTCGTCGGCCAGCAGCAGGGACTGCCCTGCCACAATGGCCCGGGCGCAGGCCGCCCTCTGCTTCTGCCCTCCGGAGACCTGATAGGGAAATTTCCCCAGGATATCCTGGATGCCAAGCTTTGATGCCACCTTTTCCACCTGATTTTTGACGGCATGGGGATCGCTGTGGTTCAGGGACAGCGCCAGACCGATATTTTCCTCCACCGTCAGCGTGTCCAGCAAGTTAAAGTCCTGAAACACAAATCCCAGTCTTTCCCGGCGGAACCTTGCCAGCTCACCGGCGGGCAGCTCCGCAATATTCTCGCCGTCCAACAGGATCTCCCCGGCACTCACCGTATCAATGGTGGAGATACAGTTGAGCAGCGTGGTCTTCCCGCTGCCCGAAGCTCCCATGATCGCCATAAACTCCCCGTCCTCCACGGTAAAGCTGACACGATCCAGGGCTTTGGTGACATTATTTCTGCTTCCGTAATACTTTTCGATATTTCTTACCTGTAACATAAGGCCCTCCTTATCTCCGTTCCTGATCCGCCCGGACAGCACTCCCATCGGCAGCGCTGTTTATGGCCGTCTTTCTCCGCCGCCCTGCCTGTGAGTGCACATGTCCGTGCAGAAATCTGATTGAACTGATACAAGAATACCCCAGAGACAGAGCTTCTTGTATTGGTCTGATATGGATTTATCTTACACTTTTGTAAGAATACGGACATTTCATCCGATATGCCTTATTTTCCTTTCCGATCATGTGCTCAATGCCGGAAAGGTCATTGTCACCGTTGTCCCCTGCCCTTCCTTTGAAGCGATCTGCAGGCCGATCTCCAGACAGGCTCCCAGTCTGCGGCAAAGGTACAGCCCCATCCCCGTGGAACCGCCCCGTCTGCGGCCGTTACTGCCTGTAAATCCCCTGTCAAACACTCTGGAAAGCTCATGTGCGGGAATACCTGTGCCGTTGTCGCTGACGAGCAGCTGCACCTGCCGTCCCAGCTGCCTCGCAGACAGGGTGATCACCGGAGTGTTTTCCCCGCCGGCGCTGCCCTCGGAAGCTTCCCTCCGATAGCGTGCCGCATTCTGCAGCAGCTGTCCCAGAATGAACACTGCCCATTTATCGTCTGTGTAAACGGTATGCTCCCACACTGTGTCTCTGCCGCTGTCAGAATCACGATTCCTTTTATGGGCTTCCGACGTTCCGGATAAATCATCCTCCCTGTACTCTGACGAACATCCGGTCAGTTCTTTAAGCGGCTCTTCCCCATGGGGCATAAGATCACCGGCCGGAGCACAGTCAGCAAGAACATTCAGTGCGACACCGCTCTGGATCAGCAGCGTCCGGTGGCGTTCCACTACCGCGTCCACAATTTCCCCAAGCGGGATCCGCCGAATGATGAAATCCTTCTCCGGGCTTTCCGCCCTTGCATAAAATAAAGCGCGCTCCACATGAGCCTCGATCTGCGCCAGTTCAGCAGAAAGTTTTCGGCGCGTTACGGGATCCGTATTGCGGCAGATCAGTCCTGCTGCCGTCATGGGCGTCTTGATCTCATGAACCCAGCTCTCCACATACTCCCTGTATTCCCGCTGGGCCGCCCGGGCATCGGAGACGGCGCCGATCATGGACCGCCCCGCCCTGCGAAGCAGCTCCAGTAATCTGCGCTCATATACACTTCCGCCTCTGGGAATGCACTCGGTGAACAGATATTTTTCATCCAACCCGTCCATGATATTCTCCAGTTCCCGCAGGCGGATACGGCACTTGATAAACCCCACCGCACAGGTACCCGGAAAGAGCAACAGCCAGAAAATGGCCAATAGCAGGATAACGCCGCTTCCCGTACCTGTAGCATACAGAAATCCTGCAGATGCCACTGCGAAGACCGCCTGAAGTACGATCGTCCCCAGGCGATCAGATAAATATTCTGTCATTGTCATAACTGATACCTCATTCCCCGGTATATCCGGATCTGACCGGATGCTTCTTCCTCTTCACAGCTGATACCCCATTCCCAGACATGTCAGGATCAGAACGGATGCGACTACCTCTTCACAGCTGAAACCC
>JAIEKC010000587.1:0-13469 GCA_029064505.1 Acetatifactor sp. | reverse complement strand
CCTCATCCAGGGCAAAGTCATTGGTAGTATTTGTAATGTATTTCCGCCACAGTTCCTCATCGGCCTCCAGAGGATGCCCGCTCAGATAGATCCCCAAAACCTCCTTCTCAAAGGCCAGCAGCATATCCTGCGTATATTCGCCCACATTCGGCATACGGATATCGAACTCATCCTTCTGCTCCTCCCCCGCAATATCAAAGAGAGACATCTGGCCCGCCAGATTGTTCTTTTTATCCCGGACAACGTGATCCAGTATCTGTACATAGACACTCATAAACTGCTTTCTGGTCCCGCCCAGGCTGTCCAGCGCTCCCGCCTTGATCAGATGCTCTATAATGCGCTTATTCATTTCCATATTTGCGGTACGGGTGATAAAATCCTGCAGATTGGTGAAAAGTCCTCTTTCCTGACGCTCCTGAACAATTTCTTCTATAACGGAGCTTCCGATGCTCTTGATGGCATTCAGCGCATAGCGGATACCGCTGTCCGTCACGGAGAAACCGCAATCTCCCTCGTTGATGTCCGGAGGCAGCATCCGGATCCCCATATTCCTGCAGGTCAGAATATATTCGGAAACTTTCTTGGGATTATCAATAACAGACGTCATCAATGCTGCCATAAACTCTACGGGATAGTAATATTTCAGATAAGCCGTCTGCAACGCCACCACCGCATAGCAGGCAGCGTGGGATTTATTAAATGCATATTTGGCGAAATCCATCATATCATCATAAATACCGCCTGCTATTTTTTCGTCGATCCCTTTGGATATGCAGCCCGGAACATTTTCCGCTTCATTTCCGTAGATGAAATTGGCCCGCTCCTTCTCCATGACCGCTTTTTTCTTTTTACTCATGGCGCGGCGCACCAGATCGCTCCGCCCCAGCGTATAACCGCCCAGATCACGGACGATCTGCATTACCTGCTCCTGATACACAATACAGCCGTAGGTAGGCTTTAAAATGGGTTCCAGCTGGGGACAGGAATAAACTACCGCGTCATGATTATTTTTTCCCTTGATATACTTTGGAATAAAGTCCATGGGGCCGGGTCGATACAGGGAGATTCCCGCAATGATATCTTCCAGATTCCGGGGATGCAGCTCCTTCATGAAATTCTTCATTCCCGAGCTTTCCAGCTGGAATATGCCGTCCGTCCTGCCCGTGCCGATGGCTGCAAGCACCTTGGGATCGTTATAGTCGATCTCATCAATAGCGATGTGCACCCCTCTGGTCTTCTCTATATACTCCACGGCATCATGTATCACCGTCAGGGTACGCAGTCCCAGGAAATCCATTTTCAGCAGTCCCAGCTCTTCCAAAGTAGTCATGGTGAACTGCGTGGTAATGGAACCGTCACTTCCTCTGGACAAGGGCACGAACTCATCCGCCGCTCTGGGACAGATGACGACTCCCGCGGCATGCATGGATGTGTGTCTGGGCAGCCCTTCCAGACGTTTGCACATATCGATCAGATGGTGCACCTGCTCGTCTTCCTGATACAATTTGCGAAGCTCGGGGTTCAGTTCCAGTGCACGGTCTATGGTAATGTTCAGTTCATTGGGAATCATCTTGGCAATGGAGTCCACAAAAGCGTAAGGCAGATCCATGGCACGGCCCACATCGCGGATAACACCTTTCGCTGCCAGCGTACCGAAGGTCACGATCTGCACCACTTTATCCGCGCCGTATTTCCTGCCCACATAGTCAATGACCTCCTGGCGCCTGTTGAAGCAGAAGTCAATATCAATATCCGGCATGGATACACGCTCCGGATTCAGGAAACGCTCAAACAGCAGACTGTACCTGATGGGATCGATATTGGTGATCTTCAGGCAATAGGATACAATACTGCCCGCCGCGGAACCGCGCCCCGGCCCCACGGGAATATCGTTGGATCTGGCATAGTTGATAAAATCCCACACGATCAGGAAATAGTCCACATATCCCATGGTTCTGATGACACCAAGCTCATAGTCCAGCCTCTCCCGCAGTGTCTGCCCCGTATCTCCCGCCGGCTGACTGCCGTCGCCATAGCGCTCCGCCAGTCCGTCATCACAAAGTTTATTCAGATATGTCCAGGAATCATATCCTTCCGGGACCTCGTAATGAGGCAGCTTTGTGACCCCAAACTCAATCTCCACATGACACCGGTCCGCGATCCGCTGGGTATTTTCCACCGCCTCCCAGGCATAGGGGAAGAGCCCCTTCATCTCCTCCTCGCTCTTGACATAATACTGCCCGCCCTCATAGCGCATGCGATCCTCATCCGCAAGCTTCTTGCCGGTCTGGAGACAGAGCAGGATATCATGGGAATCCGAGTCCGAAGCATAAGTATAATGGACATCGTTGGTGGTTACCAGCGGAATATCCAGTTCCCTGCTCATTTTCAACAGCTCTGTATTGACAAATTTCTGCTCCGGCAGTCCGTGGTCCTGCAATTCCAGGAAATAGTTTCCCCTGCCAAAACAGGCTTCATACTTTCTCGCCGCCTTCCTGGCCTCATCCGGAAGTCTCTTGGAGATATACCTCTGTACCTCCCCCGCCAGACATGCGGACAATGCTATGATGCCCTCATGGTATTGGTTCAGAACTTCCATATCCACACGGGGCTTATAATAATACCCTTCCGTAAAGCCCTTGCTGACAATCTTCATCAGATTTGCATAGCCTGTATTATTTTCCGCCAGAAGCACCAGATGATAATATCTGTCCTCCCCGCCGGTCAGTTCCTTGTCAAAGCGGGAATTGGGCGCCACATAGACCTCACAGCCCAGGATCGGATTGATGCCTTCCGCCTTTGCCGCACGGTAAAAGTCAACAGCGCCGTACATAACGCCGTGGTCTGTTATGGCTGCGCTGTCCATGCCCAGATCCTTTACTCTTGCCACATACTCTTTTATTTTGTTGGAACCGTCCAGCAGGGAATATTCCGTGTGGACATGAAGGTGCGCAAATGCCATGGTCGGGCTCCTTATCTGTCAGTCGGCTGATCTTTCGTCACAGCAAAATCTACTATACTAATATACTGAATTTCCCGGGATTTGTAAAGAGGACAACACGCTCTAACATATATGGAATTCATAAAGACTTTATGTTACAATAAGCATAACCAAAAACAATGCAGCCAAAATGAAAGGAGACGGATCGATATGCCAACAAACGAAAAAGAGATTAACTGCTATCTGTTTGACCAGCTTTCCATACTGGAGCGGATTGAGGCTGTAACGAACGATGAAGCCGTTTTAAAGCAGATCGCCATAGAGCGAAGGCAGATTGAACGAAAGCTTTATCAGGCGCTGCCTCTCATAAAAGAAGGATAAGGATCTATCTGTCACAAAAGGCGCGGCAGCCGCTTTCTAACGGCCCCGCGCCTTTTATCAGTGCGCCTTATGACACACGCTGTTCCTGCTTCGTATCCTATATGTACTCCTCCAGTGTCTCCACCTTATCCAGTGTCTCCCAAGGCAGAGAAATGTCATCCCTTCCGAAGTGACCGTATGCCGCGGTCTGCTTATATATGGGTCTGCGCAGATCCAGCATCCTGATGATGCCTGCGGGACGAAGGTCAAAGTTCTCACGAATGATCTCAACAAGCCTTTCGTTGGACAGTCTGCCGGTTCCAAAGGTGTCCACCATAACGGAAGTAGGCTGTGCCACGCCGATCGCGTAGGACAGCTGAATCTCACACCGCTCTGCCAGTCCGGCTGCCACAAGATTCTTTGCCACATAACGTGCCGCATACGCCGCGCTTCTGTCCACCTTGGTACAGTCCTTGCCGGAGAAAGCGCCGCCGCCGTGACGGGCATATCCGCCGTAAGTGTCCACGATGATCTTACGACCGGTGAGACCTGCGTCACCGTGAGGCCCGCCGATCACGAAACGGCCGGTGGGATTGATAAAGAACTTTGTATTATCGTCGATCAGCTCTTTCGGCAGCACTTCATCGAACACGTGTTTCTTAATATCCTCATGGATCTTCTCCTGCGTCACATCGTCGTCATGCTGGGTGGACAATACCACAGCCTCCAGGCGAATGGGCTTGCCGTTGTCATCATACTCAACGGACACCTGGCTCTTTCCGTCGGGACGAAGGTATGTCAAAGTACCGTCCTTGCGGACTTTGGTCAACTGTCTGGTCAGCTTATGTGCCAGGGAAATGGGATAAGGCATCATCTCCGGGGTCTCATTGGTAGCGTAACCGAACATCATACCCTGATCGCCTGCTCCGATGGCTTCGATCTCGGCGTCGCTCATCTTCTGCTCCCTTGCCTCCAGCGCCTTGTCAACGCCCATGGCAATATCGGGAGACTGCTTATCCAGCGCCACCATGACAGCGCAGGTATTTCCGTCAAATCCGGTCTTCGCGTCATCATAGCCGATCTCATTCACAGTCTCACGGACAAGGGCGGGAATGTCCAGATTCGCTTTCGTGGTGATCTCACCGGTAACCAGCACAAAACCGGTACAGCAAGCTGTCTCGCAGGCCACACGACTCATGGGATCCTCCGCCATGCAGGCGTCCAGAATGGCATCGGATACCGCGTCACAGACTTTGTCAGGATGTCCTTCTGTTACAGATTCTGAGGTAAATAAGTGTTTTTCCATTTGTGTCTTCCTTTCCTGATATGAATTTGTTTTAACGTTTGCTGCATTAAGAAAGTCCGCTTATAAAATAAGCGGACTCAAAATCTTACGATAGTCAATCCTCTTATTGTTCGATTCATTTTCGCTCAGGGAGGCACCTTCCCGCAAGGGGGTTGCCGTGGTTTCATCGATCCTATGTATCTCCACCAACTCTGAATAAGAGAAAATCTATTCAATTGTTATCACTATACTACTATAGATACGGTCTGCTGTCAACCGTAATTTTTCTGTTCACAGCAGCTCAAGCCTTCAACCTATCTTCAGCCTAAACCTCTGGAAGTCCTTTTCCGTCTGAACCAGTTCGATCTGCGCGCCCAGATTCTGCAGCTTCAGATGAAAATCCTCATAGCCCCGCTGGATATACTTGATATCATCCACTGTGGAGGTTCCCTCGGCAGCCAGCGCCGCAACCACAAGGGCCGACCCTGCTCTGAGATCCGGCGCCGAAATGCTGGCTCCGGTGTATCTCTCCACCCCGTCTATGATGGCGGTAGTACCCTCCACCTTAATATTGGCTCCCATCCGGGTCAGCTCGTCCACATATTTGAAACGATTCTCGAAAATAGTCTCCGTCACAATACTGGTTCCCTTTGACAGAGCCAGCGCCACCGTGATCTGAGGCTGCATATCCGTGGGAAACCCGGGATAAGGAAGCGTCTTTACATGAGTGTGAAGGAGCGGTTTCGAAGACACCACCCTGATACAGTCGTCCAGTTCCTCCACCTCACAGCCGATCTCCAAAAGCTTCGCCGTAATAGACTCCAGATGCTTCGGGATCACGTTCTTTACCGTCACATCACCCTTGGTGACGGCGGCGGCAAACATAAAAGTCCCTGCCTCGATCTGATCGGGAATCACAGCGTACTCCGTGCCATGCAGTCTCTGTACGCCTTTAATGCGGATAACGTCCGTGCCGGCTCCCTTGATATTGGCGCCCATGCTGTTCAGGAAGTTCGCCACATCCACCACATGGGGTTCCTTTGCCGAATTCTCAATGATGGTCAGACCTTCCGCCATGGTGGCCGCCATCATGACATTGATGGTCGCACCCACGCTGACACAGTCCATATAGACATGTCCGCCTCTCAGCCTCTCGGCCCGCGCCTTGATCAGGCCATGCTCGATTGTGACCGTTGCACCCAGCGCCCGGAATCCCTTGATATGCTGGTCAATGGCCCGAAATCCGATATCGCAGCCTCCGGGGAGAACCACCTCCGCATGCTTATATTTTCCAAGGATCGCACCCAGCAGATAGTAGGAAGCCCTGATCTTCTTAAGCGGTTCCTCCTCGACTATCATGTTGTTGACATTACCGGCATTCAGAGTCACCTTATGCCGGTCAGTCCGTTTTACCATAACACCAATATTCTGCATGGCGCTCAAAAGCACATTTGTATCCCATACGTCGGGCATATTCTCTATATATACGGTCTCATCCGTCATAATGGTAGCAGCCAGAATAGGAAGTGCGGCATTTTTGGCACCTCCTATTTCCACGTCACCCACTAAGGGATTACCGCCTTTGATTGCATATTGTTCCATCTATCTATACCTCTTTAAGGTCAACTTCCATCTGTTTTTTCCAACATACCGCTCTGTCGGAACGGTACAAACCATCCATGGCATTTCACGGTATGGGTCCTTCCGGGATCCCCGCCGCTTTTTAACTTTACCATATTTTTCTCTTTTTGTAAACTGAATGTACGTTCTCTTTATCCTATTCGAGGTATTTCAAAGGGTTCACCTGGGTCCCATTGATCAGGATCTCAAAGTGCAGATGAGGGCCTGTGCTGACGCCGGTATTACCGCTGAGCGCGATCCTCTCCCCCTGCTTCACCGTGTCTCCCACAGACACCAGAACCTTGCTAAGATGTCCGTACCTGGTCTGCCTACCGTCCTCATGGTCAATGTAGACCACATAGCCGTAGCCGCTTCCCCAGCCCGCTCTGGTAACCGTACCGCCGCAGGATGCGTAGACCGGCGTACCCGTAGGCGTCGCCCAGTCAATACCCTTATGATAGCTGCTGGCTCCCTTGGTAGGCGCGCTTCTTCTTCCGAAACCGGAACTCTGGCGGCCGCCGGAGATGGGTTTGATATAAGTGGGAGGGATCTTGGTTCCCCGCTCTACCACCTTGGCCACCGCTTCCATAACGATCTCTTCCTTTAAAATGTCCCTCTCTATCTCCTGATCATTAAAAAAGGAAACATCCGCCACCACTCTCCGGAAACCGGCGGAAGGCTGCTGGTGTACAACCTGGTGATTCGTATACCAGTTATCATTCTCTATATAGACAACCTCCGCATCGTATATTTCTTCATAATAATTCTCTTCCACCCTGACAACGGAAAGCTCCGGCTCCGGCACGGTGATCACCAGCTTCTGCCCGATCTGTAAGGTAGACCGCTCATCCTCCAGGCTGTCATTCATCTCGATGATCCGGTCCATGGGAATATTCACTTTGATCGCTATCTCCGACAGCGTGTCCCCCTGTACTACCTCATACTCGCTTGCCGTCTCCTGATCCTTGGTCACCTGATCAATGGCCTCGGAGAGCTCCGTCAGCTGGCTCTCCGGAAGATATGCCTCCACGATCTCCACATCCTCCGCAAAGTCCATGGACAGGATCCCCAGCTCATAATCGTCAAAGTCCCTTTCTTCCTCCACAGTCACTCTGGTCGCCCCCATGCTGGAGAGAACTGGCTGTATGCCCGCCTCCAGATTGGAATTGACACCATCCTCCCCGGCAGCGGAAGTATCCACTATATTGGAGGTAAGCACACTGAACTCCCTGCCAGGATCATAGACCAGTTCCACCTGAAATTTGCCCCCGCTGTCATACTTGTCAATGGCAGCCTGCAGCAGTCGGCGCACCTCCTCCATACTGGCAAGATTTACCATATACTCATTTACCTTTAGTGTATAGGAGCGATGCATGGTTTCCCGAATGTCGCTTCTCAGCACCGCATCCATATTCTCCAGAACATCACTTTCCCTGTCAACTTTTCCCCACAGTACCTCCTCGCCGTCTATCCGCAGATCCGTCTCCAGAAACAGCAGTTCATCGTTCTCCGAAGCAATCCCCCGGCGTGCCTCCACCAGCAATTCTTCCGCGCTCTCCCGGTCTCCCAGAGTACCTACGGCCTGTCCGTTCAGCATAATGTGGAAATAATTCTCTCCCGACTTCTCGAAAGGTGTATACCCCTTCACAAAAAGTGTACAGCAGAATAAAGTCAGTACTGTAGTCTTAATATATGTAAATTTGTATTTTCTATTATTGTTCATCTTCTTTTTCATAGGTTTTCCAATTCTTCTCAAATTTGTAATAACAAACTCCATTCTATCAGCAAATTAAGGGGTTGTAAAGTGGCATTTCCATGGGTTATAGTAGTAAAAAAGGAGGTCATGGCATGGATACACCCATCTTTTTCCATATTGATGTCAACTCCGCTTTTCTGAGCTGGTCCGCACTGGAGCAGCTTGAAGCGGGCAGTGATACAGACCTGCGTCTGATCCCTTCCATTGTGGGCGGCGACATGAGCAAACGGCACGGCGTGGTGCTCGCCAAGTCCATTCCGGCCAAAGCCTACGGCATCGTCACCGGGGAGCCCGTAGTAAACGCATTCCGCAAATGCCCTCATCTGGTGACGGTATCTCCCAACCACACGCTCTACCATCAGAAAAGCTCCCGGCTTATGGAGCATCTTTCCGGTATCTGCCCGGACATCGAGCAGGTCAGTGTGGATGAATGCTATATGGATTATTCCCCCATTGCGTCAAATTATACCTCTCCCGAGTCGGCCGCAGCCATGATCAGGGACGGTGTCCGCGAGAAATTCGGCTTTACCGTAAATGTAGGCATCTCCGACAAAAAGATACTGGCGAAAATGGCTTCCGATTTCAAAAAGCCTGATCTGGTACATACACTGTACTCCTGGGAAATTCAGGAGAAATTGTGGAAGCTTCCCGTTTCCTCTCTGTTTATGTGCGGAAAATCCAGCGTGGAGACCCTGCAAAAACTTGGGATCATGACCATCGGAGATCTGGCTCTCTCCGACCCCGCGATCATAGAATCACATTTGAAAAGCCATGGCCGGACCCTGTGGCAGTATGCCAACGGCATCGATCACTCCACCATCTTTTCCGAACCCGCCAAAATGAGAGGGATCGGCAACTCCACCACTCTGAGCAGCGATGCGGTCACAAGGGAGGATGCTGCCAGAATTCTGCTCACCCTCGCCGAAACCGTAGGGGGCAGACTTCGCGCCGACCACAGCAGGGCCGGTCTGGTCTGCACGGAGATCAAATACAATACGTTTCGATCCGTATCCCATCAGGCAGTACTGGATACCCCCACCTCTTCCACCAATATCATTTACCGCCAGTCCCTGGCATTGTTCGATGAATTGTGGGACGAGACCCCCATCCGCCTTCTGGGGATCCGCACAAGCAAACTGGTTCCCGACACCGAGCCGGTACAGCTGAACCTGTTCGATTATAATGCTCCCGCATCCGAAAAGCAGCAGAAGCTGGATGCCGCACTTGACTCCATACGCCGGAAATTCGGAAAAGACGCCATAAAAAGAGGGAGTCTGCTGGACTCCCGTGAAGATTTATAGCCCCATACAAGCGGCCGTACCGCCATGCCTGAAAGCGTGAGAGGGTTACTGCGGCTCTCATTGTAATCGCTGTCGGGATCTTATGGCCGGGCCGCTGCAAGCACATATCGGTCCATCTCCAAGATCACTTCCACCGAAAAGGGAAGCCGGTCAAGCTCCGACACATGAAACAGGTACAGCCCCTCCGCATCCGCCTCCTTCAGGTAATTTACATCCACAAAACGATACCTCTCCGAATAAGGGAGCAGTTCTCTTCCCCCTGTGACATCCGTGATCTCCTGAAAGTATAAGGCATCGATCCGGCAGGCATACTGGGTCAGTATCTCGGCCATGGAGAGATTGTACTGCCAGTCCATATTTCCCGTAATGTACAGCCTGTCATATTCTTCCATGGAATCCGCCTCTTTCACCGCCTCCAGAAAGTTCACATTAAAATAAGTCCGGATCTCCTCCCGAAAAGAAGTAAAGTAAGTTCCCAGAAACAGGGCAAAACAGATCCCGTATGCGGCAGCCGCCGCCCAAAAAAAAGCACTCTGCGGATAACTTCTTCCGAAAAAAAGCTTTCCCCGGAAACGTCCCGAAAAATACCGTTCCGTCACCTGCAGTCCGTAACCGCATAGAAAGATCAGGGGATAGAAAATAATATTAATACGGTTCACATTGACCTCATATGTGATCAGGCCCACCCAAACACCTGTGATCAAAAATCCCCACAAAGCCAGCATCCGCGTCTGCCGTTCCACATCCTTCTCCCGAAACATCCCCCGGGTAAAACTCCCGATCCCCACCGCCATAAAGGGAATGGAGATATGATACAGAGGTCCGAATGCAGGCAGCGTATTAAACAGATTGTCCGGCAGCTGTAAAAAGCAGCTCCTTATCATGGCCCACATATTCCTGCCAAGCTGAGCAACAGAAAAGTTCAAAAACAGTATGTCATTTCCGCGGGTACTATCCGGAAAACGGCTCATGGTAAACAAAGGGGTCTCAATGGTATCCCAGTGGAACAGATTGATCGCCATGACCAGGATCTCCGGAAGCGCCACAGCCCCGAAGATCAGTACGCAAAGCAGAACCTCCCTCACCCGCAGCCGCTTCTTCCAGAGGCACCAGAGCCCGTAAACCGCCAGAAAGGGGAGCACGGAATATACCGCAATGCCGTAACAGTAAAAGGTCAGCCCGAAGAAAAGCATGGACAGATACAGATACCTTCGCTTTTCCAGTCCCAGCAGCAACAGGTAAAACGCCAACAGGAACACATGGGGGAACAGGTTACAGTCCAATGCCCAGCGGCTCTGCATAAAATGCCATGGGTTGATCGTCGCAAGCCCCATCACCGTCAGGGCAAGCCTCTCATCAAACAGTTTTCTCCCCACCAGATAGACCAGAGCCACACCGCAGCAACTGATCAGCAGTGCGGGCAGCCTGACCGCCGCGATACCGAATCCCAGCAGCCTGATAAAAGGGATCATGCAGTAAGATAAGAGCACGCTCATCTGGCTCACCTGCCATGCCGAGAAATGCACCGGCAGGCGGACGCCATAACGATCCGTCCCGTACTGTGCCAGCGCCCATCCGTCCACTGCCCCCATGGCCTCATCCTGATTGACGCCGCCCGGTATGGACCCGAAACCGATACAACGCACGATCACGGCAAACAACAAGATCAACCAGAATGTTGTGATTCTCTTTCTCTCACTGACAAATCCTTCCGTCCGAACCTCTTTCAAACCGGTACCTCCTACTGCGATCACCGCTGCCACACTCAGTTTCAAAACCATTTTCCCTGTCATATCCCGACAGCTTTTCTCTCAAAACCACCCTGCGTTATTTCCCTGATACAGATAGCAGAAAAAGACAATCCCGCAAACCAGATGATACAGAAAAGTCACAAGCTCCGGAGCCAGAAAAAGCTTATACAGCAGGTTTTCCTTTTTCATCACATTTTTCAGCACCTGAAGAATGGAGATCAGGAACACGGAAAACAGTCCATGCATATAGCCCCATGAAAAATTCATATGTTCAAAGCGGAAACCCTTTTCATACAGCATCAGAAAAGACAGCAGCCCCACCAGCATGATCTGCCACGCCAGCCGAAAAGCACCGTTCCGTTTCAGTTCCCTGAAATTCAACGCCAGGACCACCAGCGGAAACAGCATCGCCATAATGATACTCAGCGGAATATTCCCCGAATACACATGCCATGCCTTTCCCATCTCCAGCCCGATCCCCGTTTCCTCGCCTCTGGAATTGGTTCCCATGAACACTCCCCGGAACTGATACACCAGCAGCAGCGCCGTAGGCAGGAAGCAGCAACAGAGCGCCGCCGTGTTCTTCCAATACACAAACCTTTTCGCAAATAACCGCCAAAACACCGTGACCGCCAGCACCGGCGCCAGAACAAAAGTAAAGCTGGGCTTGGTAAAAGTCGCCAGAAATACCGCCCCGCCCAGAGCGATCCCGTCCCTGACGGAAAAATGCTCTTCATACTCCGAAAGCACCCTGGCGGATAAGAAGAAGCTGACCACTGTAAAGGGACGAACAGCCAGATATGTCGCATTCCAGTAAGGATTAGGTGTCAGGATCCCGTTGCACCGGTAGATATAATCGAACCCCCAGAAAGTAGTTCCTTTGGGAGAATAGATCATGGACATAAAAAACAGTGAAAAAACGGCTGCTGTAGAGACCAGCCGCCATCCCGCAGTCCAGCGCAGTCCTTCCTTTCGCGCATAGTCAGACAGGCATCGGTCAAAATAATATTTCACCAGAATCACACACAGAGAATTCAGAAGCATGGTGGAAAAGGCCACCGCCGCCTCCGGTGTGACGAATATCATCCAGATCCGCGAAAGCCAGAAAAACAGACGATAGGGAAAGTCCAGACCGCTTTCCAGTCCCTGTGTTTCCAGAATATAGGCTTTCATATCCGAATAATAGATCCCCTGATACTCAATGCTCTGCCGGTAAAAGAACAGCAGCGTCATCAGAGAATACAGCACCGTCAGAATGCCGAAAAAGGTGAGATCCATGATTTTTTCCCGGTTTCTTTTCTCCTGTCCCATTATGCCTTTCTTCCTCCGTCTCTTCCCTTTTTGACACTATAGCCGAATGTGCCAAGCTGTTCGCCGCAACACAAATAAGCTCCATGGGAATAGACAATAGGCTCCGCCTTCTCCAGATGGAACTTGCGCTTCTCATCCATATATTTTTCATCCGCATGCACCGCAACCACATCCGCAAGAAACATATCATGGGACCCCAACGGCATGATCTGACGTACCCGGCACTCAATATTGACCGGGCTTTCCGCGATCAATGGCGCCCGGACCCCATCGGCCTCCAGGGGTGTCAGATGAAGTGCCCGGATTTTATCAACATCCCTGCCGCTTTTGACACCGCAGAAATCCGTGGCAAAGGCAAGGTCCCTGGTTGTCAGATTAATGACAAACTCTCCTGTTTCTTTCAGCACAGGATAAGAGTACCTCTCCGGACGAACCGAAATACTGACCATGGGCGGATTGGTGCAAACCGTCCCCGCCCATGCGATCGTAATAATATTAAACTTCCCGTCCCTGTCCGCCATGCTGACCATGACTACCGGTAGGGGATACAGCATATTTCCCGCTTTCCACAATTCCTTAGACATTTAGAAAATCCCCATGATCTGCATCAGCTGTAACAGAACACTGCCCAGCGATGCCAGCAATGCCACAACGGAAATGCCCAGGATCGCGCCGGTCTTGCCCTTCATCCGGCCCACAGCGGACAGAGTCTCAGTCATCGCGTCGCTCTGTTTGCCGTTCTCTTCCACCACCACCGCCTGCACGTTGCGGTATACCTTCACGCATTCCTTGTGCACATTTTCTTCCAGAGCGGCAAATTTCTCTGTCAGTTTATTCTCGTCGGAATCCTCAGGCGCCTCCGCATGACGCTCCAGTTTACCCAGAGTCTCTCCCACCTGGCGGTCCAGACCGTTCAGTTTCTCACCCACCTGATGGTTCATGGCGCCCAGCTGATCACTCATCTGCTGTTCCAGCGTGCCCAGCCTGTCGCCCATCTGCCGCTCCAGACCGCCCAGTCTGCCATCCAGCTGCTGTTCCAGACCGCCCAGTCTGTCACCCAGCTGCTGCCCCAGACCGCCCAGCTGATCGCCCAGCTGCTGTTCCAGACGGCCGCCCAGATTACCGCCCACCTGATTCTCCAGAG
>JAIEKC010000586.1:0-17439 GCA_029064505.1 Acetatifactor sp. | reverse complement strand
CAGAGCCATTGATCCGGGTCTGCTCCAGCACATAAAACTCTACCGGATCCTGTCCTTCCGGATCAAAGGTGATCTTCTCCAGCTTTGCCATATTATTCCATACCTTTCTATGCCACACCGCCGCAAACGGATCAGATGATCCGTGAACTCAACCCATATCCGTCTGCGTATCTTCCTTCTTTCTTCTGTCAAGAAATCCCTGCAGGATCAGGACGGCCGCGATCATATCCACATAATCGGCTCGATTCTCCCTGCGCACCCCCGCTTCCATCATGGCCTTGTCCGCCGCCACGGTAGTCAGCCTCTCATCCCAAAGCGTTACGGGCACTCCCGTCCTGCGTTCCAGTTTCTCCTTAAATTCATTTGTAAGCTCTGCCCTGACACCCAAACTGCCATTCATATGCTTCGGAAGTCCCAGAACGATCTCGCCGACATCATATTCCACGATCAGTTCCTCGATCCTCGTCAATGTCCGACGCAGCTTGTTCTCTTCCTTACGGCGAATGATCTCTATTCCCTGCGCCGTCACTAGCAGGCTGTCGCTGATGGCAACACCTACCGTCTTTGAACCAAAATCCAGCCCCATGATCCGCATAGAAGCTTCCTCCTGTTTCTGTCCGTCTTAGGAACTGTGCATTTAACTTGTCTAAATCCGCACAAGTTATTTTCGGACAATCCCTTACCGCAGACAGCAGTTTGTCCTGTTCCCGCACATGAACTGATCACTGCCAGCCCCTTGCGTGAATGTACTCTGCCAGCAGCTCCTCCACCAGTTCATCGCGTTCCACCTTCATGATCAGGCTGCGGGCGCTCTTATGGCTGGTAATGTAAGTAGGGTCACCGCTCATGATGTATCCTACGATCTGATTTACCGGATTATATCCCTTTTCCGTCAAAGCCTCGTATACAGTGGAAAGCACCACCCTCACCCCTGTCTCGGGCTCTGTCTCTACCTTAAAGTATTGTGTATTTCCTAAATCCTGCATATCGCTTTCGTTCTCCCGTTGCAAATTACTCTACTTCTCTTTATCTTACCTCATTTGTATTCAAAATTCAAGGCAAGAACTGTTAAGAAATGATTCTTTGATTACCATTCCGTTCCGATATAAACGGGAAAAGTCGATCACGCAAGAATATCTTCCGTCAACAGCTCCTTGAAACATACATTTACGGTCTCGTTTACCCACATTCCCGGCGCTTTTTTCACCGCTGCCTTTACATAGTCCTTCGTATGCCCCACCAGATAAAGCGCCCCGTTGATCTCCTTTTCCTCTTCCAAAAGTATTTCTGCCCCGCTGCCTATGTAATATCTGCGAAATTCTGCAGACTGCCGTTTTTCCATGGCCAGCAGCACATTGCTGCGCCGTGTCTTGATCTGTTCCGGCACCTGCCCCGGCATGGATGCCGCCGCAGTCCCCTCACGCCTGGAGTACTTGAAAATATGCATTTCATAAAAGCATACCTTTTCCAAAAAGTCCGCCGTCTCCGCAAACTCTTGCTCCGTCTCCCCCGGAAAGCCCACAATGACATCCGTGGTGATGGCCGGGTGCGGAAAATATTTTCTCAGGTGTTCCACTCCCCTATAGTATTCCCCGGCAGTGTAATGTCTATTCATCCGTTTCAACACAGTATCGCTTCCGCTTTGGAGAGAAAGATGAAAATGGGGACAGAGCTTTGAAAGCCTGCTCAGCCTCTTTGCAGCATCCTCCGTCACGATCCGGGGTTCCAGAGAACCTAACCGTATTCTCTCCAGTCCCTCTATCGTGTGAATCTGCTCTACCAGACCGATCAGTCCGCTTTCCCCGGAATAGGATCTCTTCCCTTCAAAGTCAATGCCATAGGAACTGATATGGATACCTGTCAACACCACTTCCTTAAATCCCCCCGCCACAAGTCCCCGGATTTCATTCATCACGTCTTCAGGCTGTCTGCTCCGGACCCTCCCCCTGGCGTAGGGAATGGCACAGTAAGAGCAGAACTGGTTGCAGCCGTCCTGAATCTTAATATAGGCTCTGGTATGCTCCGCGGTCTGCCTCAGTGTCACTTCCTCATATTCGTCCGTATGTGCCATGTCGATCACGGTGGTTCCGCCGAGAGTCTTGTCCCCCACGGCGGATTCACGCGGATACCCATCCTGTTCAGTACTTTCACGGTGAAATCCGTCCTGTGGCAGAGACTGTCGATCACCGGAGAGCCTCTCCCGCTCTTTCAAAAATTCCTCCAGGATCACGGCAATATCCCTCTTACGGTTATTGCCGACGGCAAGATCGATGCTGTCATCCTTTTCGATGGTTTCCCGCCCTGTCTGGACATAGCACCCCACCGCCACCACTATGGCATCCGGGTTAAGCTGTTTCGCCCTGTGGAGCATCTGCCTGCTCTTTCTGTCCGCAATATTGGTAACAGTGCACGTATTGACAATATAGATGTCTGCCGCATGATCAAAAGGCACAATATTGTAACCCTTTTCTTGTAATATTTGTTGCATTACGTCCATTTCGTAGGAATTGACCTTGCATCCCAGGTTATGCAATGCTACATTTTTCATAGGATTCCTCACTTTTTTTGTACGGCTTTTACCTTGACTTTTGTCCTCTTAACCATTAATATGTACTCAAAGGTATGACACAGACAAGGAGGTAAAAAGCATGAAGACAGTTCAAATATCTTTAAATTCCATTGACAAGGTCAAGTCCTTTGTGAATGACATTACCAAGTTTGACTATGATTTTGATCTGGTATCCGGCAGATACGTTATTGACGCTAAGTCTATCATGGGAATTTTCAGCCTGGATCTCTCCAAGCCCATTGACCTGAACATTCATTCAGAGGATGGTACAGATGAGGTTCTGGAAGTTCTGAAACCTTACACCATATAATCGCCGAATCCGTACGGCAACGGCATGTGTATGAACACACCGGAAGGTCTCAAAGGGCGCAGGCTCTTTGAGGCCTTCTTTTTTCCATAATACACTCCCGGTATCCCTTCTCATGAGACTTTCCGGAAATCATTCTGCCGATTCCCCGTTTTCGTTACAAGTTATATCGAACTCCCGGTGCTCATACTCATTAAGACATCCCGATATCCTACTCCACAATGATCAGCTCATCTGTCTCCAAAGCCGTTTTGACCAGTTCCTCGATTTTTTCATCCAAATTGTGCTCATGGCGCCGGATCACATTCAGATTGGGCTTGGTCACAGGATGCTTCGCCACAAAAATAGTACAGCAATCCTCAAAGGGCTGTATGGAAGTCTCGAAAGTTCCTATTTTCTCCGATACCTCCACGATCTCCTGCTTGTCGAAGCCGATCAGCGGCCGGTACACGGGCAGTTTACACACCTCATTGGTGGCGATCAGGGAATTCATGGTCTGGGAAGCCACCTGGCCGATGCTTTCGCCGGTGATCAGTCCCAGACACTCCGTCTCTCCGGCGATATGCTCCGCGATCCGCATCATATAACGGCGCATGATAATGGTAAGCTCCTCGTGAGGACATTTCTCATGGATGTAGAGCTGGATATCCGTAAAATTGATAACATGAAGGTAAATGGGCCCCGCATACCGCGATACGATCCTTGCCAGGTCCACTACCTTCTGCTTTGCTCTCTCACTGGTATAAGGCGGCGCATGAAAATACACCGCATCAATCTTCACACCCCTTTTCGCGATCATATAGCCCGCCACAGGCGAATCGATACCGCCGGACAGCAGCAGCATTGCCTTTCCGCCTGTACCCACCGGCATTCCCCCGGGACCGGGAATGATCTCGGAATAAATATAGATCTTCTCACGTATCTCAACATTTAACAAAATATCCGGATCGTGGACATCCACCTGCATTTCGGGATATGCGCTCAGAAGGACTTCACCCAGATCCCTGTTGATCTCCATGGACTCTTTGGGATAGTTTTTGCGGGCACGCCTTGCCTGTACCTTGAAAGTCTTATTGCGGTCCGGATACACATCCGCCACATATGTGACAACCGTGTCACATAATTTTTCAAATCCCTGATCCTCCACATACACTACCGGGCAGATGCCTGAGATGCCGAAGACACGCTGTAAATGCTCTACCGTCTCATCATAGTCAAATTCACTTTCCGCCTCCACATAAATCCGTCCCTGCGTCTTGTGTATCAGGAATTTTCCCTCACACTTTTTCAGTGCAAACTTGATCTGGTGGATCAACGCATCCTCAAACAGATACCGATTTCGCCCCTTAATACCAATCTCGGCATATTTTATCAAAAAAGCTGTAAATTTCATTCTTTATCCATACCTTTCTATTCCAACACCGTATCCGCTCTGTTCCCCGCTTCACCGGCATATCTGTCAGATATTGGTACCCGCCTGTTTCGGCAAAGATTCTTATTCGCAGATCCGGACACAGGACCGGGCGGCCAAGCATGAAGATGTTCCGATCAGGCCGCACTAATGCCTGCTGTACTTTCTCAACATGGGAATTTTATCATATAAAGTCTGTAATGTATAGTGTAATTCTTCTTCCGTGGTATAAACGGAAAAGCTGAACCGGATGGTGGACTCCAACCGGGATTTATCCGCGCCGATGGCTTTCAGCGTTGCGGAGGGCTGAGGCTTGCGTGCGGCGCAGGCGCTTCCTGCGGAGACATAGATCCCTTTCTCCTCCAGCGCGTGAAGCAGCACCTCGCTGCGCACTCCCGCAAAGGAGACGCTGACAATGTGGGGCGCCGTACCTTCCCCATCCGGATTTCCGGGAAGCAGCCCGTTGATGGACACTCCCTCGATCTTTCTGACTCCCTCCATGAAATATTTCTTACAGCGGTACAGGTGCTCCATATCCTCATCATAATGCTGGTATAGAAGCTCCGCCGCTTTAGCAAGTCCTGCCGCCCCGGGCACGTTATCCGTACCGGAACGCATATTCTGCTGCTGTCCTCCCCCGTGAAGGAGAGGCTGGATCCTTACCTTCTCGCCGATATACAGGACACCGATCCCCTTAGGCCCGTGGATCTTGTGTCCACTGACGGACAACAGGTCGATCTTCATCCGTTTCGGATAAATCTTTGCCTTGCCGAATCCCTGTACCGCATCCACATGGAACAGCGTATTGGGATTCAGTCTCTTGACCAGGGCCCCTGCCTCCGCCACGGGCTGCAGAGAGCCGATCTCATTGTTCGTGTGCATGATGGACACCAAAATGGTATCCGGTGTCATGGCCCTCTGCAGATCCTCCAGAGAGATCTGTCCATAGCCGTTCACCGGCAGATAAGTCACACGATATCCCTGATTCTCCAGGTAGCGCATGGTCTGTAGGATTGCGGGGTGCTCAATCTGTGTGGTGATCAGATGATTTCCACGTCTCTTATTTGCCAGTGCAACACCCGTCAACGCCATATTGTCCGACTCCGTACCTCCGGAGGTAAAGAAAATATCTTTTTCATCCACCTTCAGGATGTGCGACAAAGTCTCCTTCGCATGGCGCAGATAATTTTCCGCCTGCACTCCCTTCATATGAAGGCTGGAGGGATTCCCGTAATCTTCACACATTATCTTCGTCATCAATTCCGCAACTTCCGGAAATACTCTTGTGGTGGCGGAATTGTCCAAGTACACTTCCATTCTGTTTCCCCCTTTTTACTGCTCAGCATAGTCCGGTACACCGTCCGTATTATTTCCGGCACAAAACTCCCTGCCCGTTTTCCATCGGACTGTGTTGTTTCCAGTCAGCGATGCTCCGCATTGTCTCCCACAAATATCTTGTTGGCGGAATATCACGCCGCTGGGTTTTATCAGAACATAATGCGGTCAGCACACCAGTTATATCATATTATATGCAAAACCACTGATTCTGACAAAGCCACAGCAGGGAACTTATGATGAACGGACAGTCCTTTCCGCACTTTACTTTTCCAGACGGTACACAATCCATGAAAGCACCGTCATACCCGCCGTCTCCGTCCGCAGGATCCTCTTACCCAAAGTGACGGGGACAATCCCACTGTCCGTCGCCAGCTGTATTTCCGACTCTTCAAAGCCTCCCTCCGGACCGATAAAAAGAGCGATGTCCTGTCCTTCTTTGAGTGAATCAACCAGTTCCCGTGTTTTCTCCATATTTTCCGCCAGTTCGTAGGGGATCAGCTTTACATCCATGTCCGCCACCGTCTTTACGGCCTGGGAAAAGCTCATAATTCCGGCCACCTCCGGCAGGATCCCCCGCTTACTCTGTTTTGCGGCAGCCTGGGCAATGGTCTGCCACCGGGCAATCCTGGCTGCCGCTTTCTTTTCATCCAACTTCACCACACACCGCTTTGCCGCCACAGGAATGATGCGAAATACTCCCAGCTCCACCGCCTTTTGAATGATCATCTCCATCTTGTCCGCTTTGGGAAGCGCCTGAAACAGGTATACTCTGGAAGGCAGTTCCACATTATCCTCTTTCACAAAACGCAGCTGACAGACTATTCTGTCTTCCTCAAATGAGCCTATGGCACAACGATACTCCTTTCCATCCTGCCCGTTGCTGACGTTCAGCTCCTCACCGGATTTCATGCGGAGTACATTGCGAATGTGATTTACATCACTGCCCTGTATGATAACACGTTTATCCTCTATACTGATCTGAGAGGGGTCAACAAAAAACTGATACATGCTCTGCCCTTTCTGTACAACCTTTTCTGCCGTTCCTGCGGCTTCCGCCTCCTGCCGTAACGGCTTCCGGACTGTTTGTCACAGGATGAGCCACGGCGCGGTCATTCCTTCATTGCTTCCGGGCCGTCACACTGACCCATTCTCCCTGATAAGTCACTTCCACGATCTCAAGTCCTGCAGCCTCCACGGCTTCCCGCACTGTCTGCTCCTTGTCGTCAATGATCCCGGAAGTGATATAGATCCCGCCGGGTTTCAGCTGATCAACGATCACAGGCGTCAGGGGCACCAGCACATCCGCAAGGATATTTGCCGCCACGATATCGTAGCAGCCATATCCCACCCTGTCCTGTACCGCTTTGTCCGTGATGATGTTTCCCACCATCATCTCAAATCTGCCGCTTTCGATGCCGTTGGCTTCACAGTTCTGTGCCACCGCTTCCACGGCGCACGGATCCAGATCCGTGCCCACCGCGTGCCTGGCGCCGAACATCAGGGATAAGATCGCAAGGATCCCGCTTCCTGTTCCCACATCCAGAAGTTCCGTTTCAGGGGTAATGAACTTGCGCAGCTGACGGATACACAGTTGGGTCGTCTCATGCATTCCTGTTCCAAACGCGGTTCCCGGATCGATATGAAGCGTAAGCCTGTCCCGGTCAGACGGCTTGATATCCTCCCAGGAGGGAATCACCAGGATATCGTCAATATAGAACTGATGAAAGTACTGCTTCCAGTTGTTGATCCAGTCAATGTCCTCTGTCTCATCCACGGTAACGGTTCCTTCCCCGATATCACAAAAGATCTTCAGATCCTCCAGTTCCGCTTCCACTCTTTCTAACACTGTATCCACATCCAAAGTCTCACCCTGCAGTTCCAGGCTCCCATCCTCATTCTTCTCCACAAAGAAATTCAGCCAGGCAATGCCGTCGTCCTCCGGGCTGTCAGGAAGAATATCCACAAACATCTGCTCCTTCTCCAGAGCGGTCAGCGGCACCTTGTCCTCGATCTGGGCTCCCTCCAGACCGATATCGTACAGAGTGCTGATAATAATGTCCTCCGCCTCCGTAATTGTCTTTATCCGGATCTTTATCCATTTCATATCCTGTATTCCTTTCTCTGCCTTGTTTCAGCTCTGCTTTATTTCTACTCTGCCCTGCTTCATCTCTGCTTTATTTCCGCCTTGCCCTGCTTCTGCTCTGCCTTATTTCTTCTCCGCCCTTATCTGCCGCTCTTCCGTCGCCTTGATCCGTTTTACCGGATTTCCGCTCCCGCTTTTTCCTCCAATCGATTCAGTCCGTTTAAGGATCCTTTTTCGTCCCTGCTTCGCATCTGATACTCGCACAGCCCCAACACCATAAAAAGCAGCGGCGTACTCAGAACCTGCTGAAAGCTGATCAGAGAATTGATCCCATACATGGCAATAACCAGCATTCCCAAAAGCACTTTCCGGTAACGCTTCATACCGCCGATGTAAATTCCCGCAAGGGCCGCCACCCCCAGTATTCCCAGATTTACCAGCGTATTCAGCCATTCATTATGGGCATTGGCATATATGGTTCCGGTCCAGAATCCTTCCGTGGGAGTCAGTTCCGATGCCGGCAGGGTGGAATAGATGTAATTGGCAAAGCAATCCGGTCCCGCGCCTACCAGCTTCTGTCGGAACCCGCCCTGTACAAATCCCTGCCACGCAAACCGCCACAGGCCGCCTCTGCCGCTCCCCCAGCCGTCTCCCTTCGGCATACGCACTGCATATACAGCTGCCAGCGAGACCACCGCCAAAGCTCCTGAAAGCATCAACACATACCCTGCTTTCTTTGCCGTCTTCGCGGAAATTTTACCAAATACTGCCGCCAATGCCAAAAACACCGCTCCTACAACCCACCATCCGTTCCATGCCATCCTGTCCAGGCCGATACCGTCTGCGGGCACCGCCGCCATTGCCTCCGTCCCCAGCAGCTTCACCGTCTTTCCGTACGCTGCCATCACCAGACACATCCCCGCCGTCATGGCAAGCCCCCGGCAGAAAATCTTTTTATCTCCCAATCCATACAACAGGCTGATACCGATACATACCGCCGCGATCAAAGGTCCCGCGTCACTTCCCTGGATGCACAGGAGCACCAGCCCCATGACGCTCACTGTAAAATGCAGCAGCATTTCAAGCTTTCCCCTGCTCTTCAGATATCCCGCCACCGGAAATCCCAGCATGACGCAGCAGAAGCCGCAGAACCAGTTTATATTACCGATGGTGGAGATCATATGACTGTACTCCCAGCTTTTGTATGTAAAAGGCTGCATCAGCTTCGCCGGATCAAATCCCAGACGATTGGCGAAACCGATCAGGAACACAACGGCAAGAGCCGTCTCTCCCACATAAATCGGAACGCGGCTTCCATCGTATGACCTGGACATAAAGAAATAGATACACACAAACATACACTGGGAGACCGCCCCCATATACCACTCCATGTAGCCCAGCCAGGGGACATGAACGTAAGGACTGCAAAACGCTGAGATCAGCACCGCCGCCCCGTAAGCCAACATACAGATATCCGTAATACTGAGTCTCGGAAGATGCCTTGTCCCGCCGATAAAAGAGATCACTGCGCGGATCAGAGAAACTGCCAGCCATACCCCCAGACAGATCACGGAAACATTGCGGAACAGCATATATTTAGTATCCCCCAGCTTCCAGTAAGTTCCTCCTGTATAAAGGGACAATACCGTTGTCAGAAATATGAAATATAATTTACACAGTGTACTGATGAAATCATTCATTTGTCTTTTTCCTATCCTGAATTCTTCCTATCAGTATACCTCTTTTTCAGCAGTTTGAGAAGTATTTCCCGCCGTCTGATTCATTGCCCGCGGGAGGCGCTGTCCGAACTGTTACAATAAATACAATAACACCGCAGGACAAAACAAAGGATCCTGCGGTGTCTGATTCCCTTTATAAAAGCAAATCTTCAATATTTATATTTAATTCTTCTTTCCTATTTCTTCTTTTTCCAGAATTTGTTATCCCTGGTTTCTCTGGCGTCCTTCGGATCCTCTCCTCCGCCCGTGGCATTTTTTGCCGCATGCAGGGAATTGCCGGTGATCTCGTCAAACTGGCGCAGCAGCTCCTTCGCCTCATGGCTCAGCTTATCAGGCACCTGCACTACCAGTGTCACATAATGGTCGCCCCGTACATCCCTGTTTCTCCAGGAAGGAACACCCTTGCCCTTTAACCGGATCCTGGTGTCCGTCTGTGTACCGGCCTTTACGTCATAGATCACCTTGCCGTCCACCGTGTCGATCAGAACCTCTCCGCCAAGGGATGCCACCGCATAGGACATGGGAACAGTGGAATAAATATCCATATCCTGCCTCTGGAAAATAGGATGACGGCCCACAATGACTTCCACCAGCACGTCTCCTCTGGGGCCCCCGTTGATACCGGGATCGCCCAGACCGGGCTTGCGGACGGACTGGCCGTTGTCAATCCCGGCAGGGATATCCACCGAATAACGCTTCTTCATGGAAATATAACCGGACCCGTAACATTCCGGACACTTTTCCCTGATCACCTTACCGGTTCCCTGACAGTCAGGACAGATCTTCACGCTCCGGGTGATTCCGAAAAAGGCATTTTCCGTCACTACAGTCTGACCCTTACCTCCGCATCGCTTACAGGTTTCAGGACTGGTTCCAGGCTTTGCCCCGGAGCCGTTACAGGTTTTACAGGTCTCCTTGACCGTCAATTCGATTTCCTTATTGCAGCCGAACACCGCCTCCTCAAAGGTAATGCGGACGCTGGTGCGCAGATTTGCCCCTTTCATGGGACCGTTGCTGTGCGCCCTGCTGCTCCTGCCGCCTCCGAAAAAGCTTCCGAAGAGGTCGCCGAAGATATCCTCAAAATCCATTCCGCTGAAATCAAATCCGCCCGCTCCGCCGGCACCACCCTCAAAGGCCGCATGACCGAACTGGTCGTACTGCTTCCTCTTGTCCAGATCACTGAGCACGGCATATGCCTCGGAAGCTTCCTTGAATTTCTTCTCAGCCTCAGCATCACCCGGATTCATATCCGGGTGATACTTTTTAGCCAGCACACGATATGCTTTTTTTATTGCAGCATCATCTGCATTTTTCTCAACGCCAAGAACCTCATAATAGTCCCTTTTCTGCTCTGCCATACTTATACCTCATGCCTGCCTTCGCAACATTTTATAAGATGAAGGTCTGTTGTTTATTCTACACCTCTCTGAAGTCTCCGTCAATCACATCGTCATCTGCGGAAGAGGAAGCTGCACCGCCCATGTCCGGGCCTGCCGCACCGCCCATATCGGGACCTGCGCCCTGTGCCTGCATATTTTCATACATCTTGGTAAAGAGGGTCTGTGCACTGTTGGTCAGCTTCTCCTTGGCAGCCTTCAGTTCATCCAGATCACTGTCGCTCATTTCCTGATCCTTGGTTCTCTCCAGAATAGCCTTTACCGATTCCAGATCGCTCTGAACCGCTGCCTTGTCGCTGTCACCCAGCTTATCGCCAACCTCCTCCAGTGCCTTCTCGGTCTGGAATACGAAGGAGTCCGCATCATTTCTCGTTTCGATCGCTTCTTTCCGCTTCTTATCCTGAGCCTCGAACTCAGCCGCTTCCTTCACCGCTCTCTCGATCTCTTCATCGGACATGTTGGAGCCTGCGGTGATGGTAATGTGCTGTTCCTTGCCGGTACCCAGATCTTTTGCGGATACATTCACAATACCGTTTGCATCAATATCAAAGGTAACTTCGATCTGAGGCATACCTCTCCTTGCAGGAGGGATACCGTCCAGACGGAACTGTCCCAGAGACTTGTTATCCTTCGCAAACTGTCTCTCACCCTGTACCACGTTGATATCTACAGCGGTCTGATTATCCGTTGCGGTAGAGAAGATCTGGCTCTTCTTGGTAGGAATGGTGGTGTTTCTCTCGATCAGCTTGGTAGCCACGCCTCCCATGGTCTCGATGGACAGAGACAGCGGAGTCACATCCAGCAGCAGAATATCGCCTGCGCCTGCATCGCCTGCCAGCTTGCCGCCCTGTACGGAAGCGCCGATCGCCACACACTCGTCCGGATTCAGGGATTTGCTGGGTTCCTTGCCTGTCAGCGCCCTTACCTTATCCTGTACGGCAGGGATTCTGGTGGAACCACCTACCAGAAGCACCTGGCCCAGATCCGAGTTGTTCAGGCCCGCATCCTTCATGGCATTCTGCACGGGAATGGCGGTTCTGTCAACCAGATCTCTGGTCAGCTCGTCAAACTGTGCACGGGTCAGATTCATGTCAAAGTGCTTGGGGCCTTCCGCATTTGCAGTGATAAAGGGAAGGTTGATATTGGTAGTCATGGCGCTGGAAAGCTCTTTCTTAGCCTTCTCAGCCGCCTCCTTCAGTCTCTGCATAGCCATCTTGTCGCCGGAAAGGTCGATGCCCTCCGCCTTCTTAAACTCTGACAGCATCCACTGAATGATCTTATTGTCGAAATCATCGCCGCCCAGATGGGTATCGCCATTGGTGGAAAGAACCTCGATGACACCGTCTCCGATCTCAATGATGGAAACGTCAAAGGTACCGCCTCCCAAGTCGTACACCATGATCTTCTGCTCTTTCTCGTTATCCAGACCGTATGCCAGAGCAGCTGCGGTAGGCTCATTGATGATACGCTTTACATCCAGACCTGCGATCTTACCCGCATCCTTGGTAGCCTGACGCTGTGCGTCATTAAAATATGCGGGAACGGTTATAACCGCTTCAGCCACCTTCTCACCCAGATAGCTCTCCGCATCTGCCTTCAGCTTCTGCAGGATCATAGCGGAAATCTGCTGGGGGGAATACTTCTTTTCATCAATGGTGCGTCCGTTGTCCGTACCCATATCTCTCTTAATGGATGCGATGGTCTTCTCCGCGTTGGTGACCGCCTGACGCTTTGCAGGCTCACCCACCAGTCTCTCGCCGGTCTTCGTAAATGCCACTACGGAAGGTGTGGTTCTGGCGCCTTCTGCATTGGCGATAACGGTAGGCTTACCACCCTCCATTACTGCCACGCAACTGTTTGTTGTACCCAAGTCGATACCGATAATCTTACTCATTTTTATGCCTCCTCAAAATTTGTTTTCCTGTACATTTATAAAGTCATATACTGATATTAAATTAAAAACACTGCGGTTTCCTCATTTTGTTACGGAAACCATGGAATGACGGACCACGCTGTCACGGTAGGTATAACCCTTCTGCAGCTCCTGCGCCACCACACCGGACTCATACTCATCGCTTTCCGCCTGCATCACCGCATTGTGGAGATTCGGGTCAAACTCCTGCCCCACAGCCTCAATAGGCTTCACGCCGATATTTTCCAGTTCCGTGAGAAGCTGTTTGTAGACACGGGTCATCCCGTCCACAAAGGGATCCTCCCTTTTTTCCTCCGGCACCGTGGCAAGACCTCTCTCAAAATTATCGACAACGGGAAGAATCTTCTCTATCACACTCTTAGCTCCCGTCTCAAACATGGCCTGCTTTTCCTTCTCGGAGCGGTTGCGGAAATTCTCAAATTCGGCAAGCTGGCGTTTTACTTTATCCTCCAGCTGTGCAATCTGCTCCTTGCAGGCATCCGCCTTCTTGTCCTGCTTTGCCTGTTTTCTGGCAGCCTTCTTCTCCGCCCTGCTCATAGGCGCCTCTTCCGAAGCTCCCTCTGAAATATCTTCTCCGGAATCCCCGGGAGAATCCTCTGCAGAAACATCTTCCGCTTCCTCTATGATCTCTTCTGCTGCTTCTGTGTCTTCCTCAGTGGCTTCCACCGTTTTCGTTTCTTCCTTTTCCTGTTCTGTCATATTACCATCCCTTTCTCTGTATTCTGTCTTCTATATTTAAAAAGCGCTGGCAAATACTTCTGCAAACACGGCGCTGACCTGTCATCCACAGCAGGGAACCGGGTGCCGGTTTCAAAACAATCCCTCACTTCTCATCGTCCTTGTACAATTCATCCAACTGTACCTGCAGAGACCTGAGCGTTCTGACCACCTTGTCATAATCCATTCTCTTGGGCCCCACAATGCCAATAGTTCCCTTCATGCCATCCCCCAATTCATAGGTGGCTGTGACCACACTACAGTCCCGCATGCTCTGGACCGGACTTTCCGATCCGATGTAGACCTGGATTCCCGTATTCTCTTCCTCTTCATTCTTGTCTTGAAGAAGAGTTCCCAACAGCTGCTTCTCTTCAAACGCATTTATCAGCTCACTGGCTTTCTGGTGGTCCGCCAGCTCCGGATATCGCAGAATATTGTTCGTACCGCTGGTATAGATCTCCAGATCCTCCTCTGCCCTGATAGCCTCCGCCACCGCATCGATCACCTCGCTGACAATGGCGCTGTGGATGCCTGCCTGCTGCTTCATGACCGCTATCATCGCCAGATTGATCTCATCGATGGACAGGCCGTTTAAATGGGTGTTCAACAGGATGTTTAATTTTAACAGTGTCTCATCATCGATTTCTTCATCCACGGAAAGGATATTGTTTTTGATCACATTTCCTTCTATAACAATGACTGCCAGAATCTGGCCCGCGTCCACCCGGGAAAGCTGAATAAATTTCAGCTTACTCCGTTTTGCCTGGGGCGCGGATATCATGGTAGCATACTGTGTGTTCTGAGCAAGGACTCTGGCCACCTGCTTGAGCAGTGTCTCCATCTTATCCTGACGCTGCACCAGCATTTCCTTCATTTCTACTACTTCCCGCTCTTTCTCCTCCATCATGGTATCCACATAAAGGCGGTAGCCCTTGTCGGAGGGGATTCGTCCGGCAGAAGTATGGGGCTGCAATATATAACCCATCTCCTCCAGATCCGCCATCTCATTACGGATCGTAGCGGAACTCAGGTTCAGGTCAGTATATTTCGAAATGGTCCTGCTGCCAACCGGCTCCCCTGTTTCCAGGTAATTGCGGATAACTGCCTGAAGAATTTTCTTCTTTCTATCATCCAGCTCCACTTCTATACCTCCCTTCGCATTATTAGCACTCGTCAAAAGGGAGTGCTAATATCTGCTAACCATAAAATATCACTTACCCCCTATATTGTCAACCGATTTTCAGAAAAATAAATCTAAAATAATTATAAACGCAAAAAAAGACCCTGACAGACCGGCACGGGGAAATCCATCCCACAGCCAATCCTGTCCGAGTCTTTTGAATAGTCGGATTTTTCTATTAACTTAAATATAAAAGCTGCCTGTGAATTCCTTGTTCATTACATAATAAACAGCATGTTCCTCGGGCTTTATATACAGCTCGACGGTTTCCAGATCTCCAACCTTCTGCTTCAGATCGTACTTCCATACATCCTTTGCAATCTTCACCAACTCATCCTGTGTATAGGAATTACCGCCGAACTGAAGATGAAGCTCGCTCTTTAATTCTGCCTTCTTGGCAGCCGGCTTCCTTCCGCGTCCAACAGTCTTCTTTACCTCTGCTGTCTTTTTCTCTACTGTCTTCTTTGTCTCTGTTGTCTTTTTCCCTGCTTCTTTCTTCGCGGCTGCTGTTTCGCTCTTAACAGTCTCTTTCTTTTCGGTCTCTGCCTGAACAGGCTCTGCGGTCTTAGTGTCTGCTGCCTTCTTAGCTGCTGTCTTAGGTGCTTCAACCTTTGCGGTTGTTTTCTTATCTGCTGCCATAACTTTTCTCTCCCTTCATTTATGAAGCAATATTATACTCTTTTTTCCCTATAAAACAGACTTTTTCACTCTCCGACACAAGCAGTATATTCTGTTTATCGATAAATGTCAACAATTTATTGAATTTTTACGTAAAAATCCATAACAGACGGCATCTGTCATGCCCGACAACCTGTCATTTAAAAGATAATAGTCCCTTCTGCGGATCCTGTATACGGGATTTTCCCTGCCATTCTGATTATATTTATTATTCCCCATGTTTATGCCACCTTCATTCCGGAAATCCGAAACGCATTCCATATTACTCTTCGCTGAGGGCGTTTAAATGGTAAAGCATCTGTTCATAAGAACGGGCGGCAATGGAAGCCGCCTCTGCATAAGCCCGCGGCCTCATCCAGTCGCCGGCCCTTCCATGCCAGGCTGCTGCCTTCTGCCGTGCGCGACAGGCAAGCTCTTTTATGGTCAGTCCTTCCCTTACACCCAGCCGGTTCTCTGCAGAACGCCCAAATTCCCCCATAATACTTAAAAAGTCCTGCTTTTCCTCCTCATCCGAAAAATGTAATTGACCGTTATAATACGCCTGCAGGACCTTCAGTTCTTTCAGAGACTGTACGGAGACTACCAGCCCGTCAATTTGATCCGTCATCTGTTTACAGATTTCCTTCAACCGCGCACTCCCCTCCGGACTTTCCCTGATCTGTCGGGCCAGAGCACGAAGATGATTAAAAATATACTGCGTCTTGATCAGAAAAGTTCTGTTTCCGAAATGACGCACCAGCATATCTCTCACAGCCTGCATACCGCTGACTTCCGACAAAATACCTCCAATATCCTCCGGAACTTCTCCTGCCTGCAGCAGTGTGGAGATCTCCAAAATCCCATATTGGCCCAGAAGCCCCAGAAGCCTTCTGCGGCTGTCCGCATCTCCATAAGCATTTCCAGTGGCACCTGAAATAAAATTCTCCGCATCAAACAGCAGCTCCTGCAATTCCATTAAGTCCGCCCCCGCCAGCTGTCGCAGCACTTCCCAGTCAGACGCCACCAGCTGCGCATATCCTTCACATACTCCCGCACAGACAGGCAGTATGGAAAAAAGCAATTTTTTGATGCTTTCATTTTTCAACAGGGAATCTGTGACCGTTCTGGCGGCTTCTGTCGGTGACTTTTCCGAAAATACATCCCAGCCCCCGGTAACATCCACCTTCGTCAGAAGGCCAATGGAATTGATCGGTGAAATGGAGCTGCCCTTCCCCTTATGAAATGCCTGTAAGATCTCATCATCGTCTTTATCTTTGGTACGGCAGAAGGCATAGAGGACAGCGTCAGCCATTCCCGCCTCATAAATTGTGTCTTCAGAACCTCTGATGGAAAGGAAATCCAGGGTATTCCCGGAATCTTTTCCATAGGAGGCATCCAGACCGGGAGTATCTATAAATTCCATAGTTCGCAGAACCTCACTGGGGTAATAGATGATCAGATATTTCACACCGTCCATCCGTTCATTGTCCTCTTCTCCCGCTCTTGCGGACCACTTTCGCAGCTCGGACAGGGAGGCGTCCTGCTGACTGCCGTCCCGGAAGCAGATGGTGATCCCCGGCTGCTCCCCATAACGAAACCAACAAACGGTATATGTAGTTTCCAACACTCCCGTGCAAAGAATATCTGCACCCATAAGCGCATTCATAAAAGTAGACTTCCCCACCTTAATGCCGCCCACCACGGCAACCCTCAGCGGCACCTCCAGTCTTGCCTTCATTTCCAGGATCACCGCATCCAATTCTCCTGCATCCCCGCATTCCATGCACAGACTGTGTATGTGATCCAACATCCTGAATACTTCTACTTTTAACGCCATGATCCTTCTCCTGTCCCGGTGCGCTGACACATTCTGTCAAATGTGCATCCTTCAAAATTGTATGGAAATATGTCCTCAGGGCACATGATTTTACGGTGCCCTGTGACTGCTGTGAACGTGTTCTTTCACCGGATTTCCTGTTTTTCGATATAGTCAGCTATTGGCCCACATACAGAACCACTTCCTGAGATCGCAGGATCTCTCCCCGGAACCGGTAACCGGGCCGGACAGTCTCCGCGATCCGTTCTGTCTCTGTCGCTTCTACACATCT